>JBAZZO010000016.1 GCA_041658765.1 Coriobacteriia bacterium
CTCTACAAGCTCAACGCCCGCAAGAACCCGAGATGGAAAGAGGAGGTGAAGGCGTCCGACGTCGAGTACCTTTATTGTGAGGCAACGAATCAGTCGCTCGAGTACCTTTTATTCTGAGGCATCACGGTCGGCGCGCCCTCAACGCCTCAGGGTGACCTCACCGGAACTCACGCGCGCCGTGCCGTCCGGGGTGAGGACGAGCAGGCGCCCGGCGTCGTCGACGCCGTCGGCCTTCCCCGCCGTCACGATCGCCCCGGTCCCGTCTCGCACCTCGACGCTCGTCCCCGCAAGCGCGTCGAAGCGGCGGTACTCCGGTACGAGAGCGCCGAAGCCTCCGGCCAGCATCTCCACGTACGCGCGCGCGAGCCCGTCGAGGACGGCGGCCGCGACCTCGGCGAGACGCACTTCGGGAAGGGCGTCGACGAGGTACGCCGCACCCGGGAACCGCTCCGCGGGCGGATGGACGTCGACGCCGCACCCCGCCACGACCCACTCGACGCGGTCCGCCTCGGCCGACATCTCGAGCAGGACCCCGGCCACCTTGTCGCCGCCGAGCATGACGTCGTTCGGCCACTTCACGCCGACGTCGGCCCCGAGCGCCCGGAGCCCCCGGGCGATGCCGAGCGCCGTCGCCGGGGACAGCGCCGACACCGCGGCGGCCGGCATCGGCGGCCGGAGCAACGCCGAGACGTACACCCCGCCCGGCGGCGACGACCACTCGCGCCCGAGACGGCCGCGCCCGGCTGTCTGCTCGGCCGCGAGGACCGCCGTCCCTTCCGGCGCACCGGCACGGGCCAGCGCCTTGCAGTCGTCGTTCGTGGACTCGGTGACCATGCCGCCTTCGAGTCTCGACCAGATCGCGCTGCGCAGGAGTGATGCCACCTCGTCCGGCAGGGGAAGGTCTGGCGCGGAGACCAGCGTGTAGCCCGAGCCCGGAGACGCGGCGATCCCATACCCGGCCGCCACGAGCGCGGCCACGTGCTTGGCGACCGCCGCGCGGCTGACCCCGAGCGCTCGGGCGAGCGCCTCGCCGGAGACCCCGGCCGCGCCGGCCTCCCGCAGTGCCTCGAGCACGGCGCGACGGCGCGACCGCGCGGCGTCAGTCGCGCTCACCATGCACCTCGTCCTCGATGCGCTCGAGGAGTTCCTCGTCGGAGATCCCCAGCGCGACCGTCGCGGCCCCCTGGCGGACGACGACCCTTCGACGCCCGAAGACCGCGAGACCGACGAGCGCGGCGACCAGTACCAGCCCCGCGATGCCCATCCGCGAGACCGCGCGCAGCGCGACGTCGAAGTTGCGTCCGGCGAGGAACCCTATCGCGCACATGACGCTCGTGTAGAGAACGGCGCCGAGCACCGTCCACAGCTCGAACCAGTAGACGCCCATCTTCGAGACGCCCGCGATCATCGGCACGAAGTTCTTCACGCCGGCGGCGAAGCGTGCGAGGAGCACGGTCTTCGAGCCGTAACGGTAGAAGTACTCCTCGGCGGAGCGGATGCGGCGTTCCGAGACGTGGAACCGATGGCCGTAGCGCAGGAGCGCATCGCGTCCCCCCGCCCTCCCCAGCTGGTACGACAGGTTGCTCCCAATGACGGAGCCCGTCACCGCCGCCGCCCACACGCCGGCCAGCGCCGCGAAGCGCCCGTCGCCCTGCGCCGCCATGAACGCCGCCGCCATGACGACGATCTCCCCGGGGGTGAACGACCCGACGATGAAGATGTTCTCGAGCACCGCCACGATGAGGACGATGGGAGGCCCGTACGCGCCGAGGAGCCCCAGGGCCCAGTCGACGGCGACGACGCCGGTCAGCGGTGTGGTCACGGCGCCGGTACTACTCCTTCGGCTTCGCGCCGAACCGGGAGGCGAACGCCTCGGCGGCGGAGACGAAATCGGAGGGCAGGACCACGATCGTCGTGGTGTTCTGTTCCGCGCCCACCTCGGTGATCATCTGCATGCGGCGAAGCTCGAGGGCCATCGGGTTCTCGGCGATCATGCGCGACGCCTGCGCGAGTTTCACGGACGACTCCTGCTCGGCCTCGGCCTTGATGATGCGGGCGCGCTTCTCGCGCATCGCCTGCGCCTCCTGCGCCATCGCCCGCTGCATGCTCTCGGGTATCTCGACGTCCTTCATCTCGACCATCTCGACCTTGATGCCCCACGGGTCGGTCGCCTTGTCGACGATCTCCTGCAGCGCGACGTTGATCTTGTCCCGCTCCTTGAGGACCTCGTCGAGCACGTGCTGCCCGATGATGTTGCGAAGCGACGTGAGCGCGACCTGGTACGTCGCGGTGTAGTAGTTGTTCACCGAGAGGATGGCCTTCTCGGGATCGAAGATGCTGAACCAGAGTACGGCGTTCACCTTGATGGTGACGCTGTCCTTCGTGATGGTCTCCTGGCGCTCGACGTCTACGGTCATGGTGCGCGTGTCGACCTTGCGCTGCCACTGCAGGAACGGGACGATCCAGTACAGTCCCGGCCCCTTGATGCCGGCGTAGCGTCCGAGGAAGAAGACGACGGAGCGCTCGTACTCGTTGCAGACGCGAAGACCCATGAGGAAGAACACGACCACGACCGCGAAGACGAGCAACCCGCCGCTGACCAGCAACCCCGTCATGACGACACTCCCCCTTCTCGACACCCGGCACGCTTCTCATCCAATCCCAGATCGAGCGGCGCGGCAAGCGTCAGTGCGCTCGACGACACCCGATCGACACCCGCGGCGGCGATGCCGGGGAGCCGCTCTAGCGTCACCCCGCCCGACGCCTCGGTGAGGACGGCGCGCCCCGCCGCAGCCTCGCGCACCGCGCTCACGGCGGCAGCGAGCGTGGCATCGTCCATGTTGTCCAGGAGCACGACATCGGCCCCGGCGCGCGCGGCCTCGAGCGCCTGCTCCACTGTGTCGGCCTCGACCTCGAGCACGAGGTCCGGGTGGGCGGCGCGAGCGGCGCTCACCGCGGCCGCGACGCCTCCGGCGCAGCGGACGTGGTTGTCCTTCACGAGGAGCGCGTCCCACAGTCCGAGGCGGTGGTTGTGCGCCCCGCCGACGCGCGCGGCGTACTTGGAGAGCGCCCGTAGGCCGGGCCATGTCTTGCGCGTGTCGTAGACGGCGAGCGACGGTCCCGCCGCCGCTTGCCAGGCACGCGCCTGCGTCGCGATCCCGCAAAGCGTCATGAGCAGATCGAGCGCCGAACGCTCGGCGGCGAGAACAAGGCGCGCGGAGCCCGAGACTTCGAGGACGGCGTCCCCCGCCGAGACGTCTGAGCCCTCGGCGACCAGCGGGAAGACGTCGACGTCGTCCGGCCTTCCCACGGCCTCGGCGAACATCTCGAACGCGCGGGCGGCCACGGGAAGCCCGCACGCGACGCCGGTTTCGCGTGCTCGCACCAAGCCGGAGAACGTCGACGCATCGAGGAGCACCGCGCCTGTCGCGTCGCGGGCGACGAGGCCGGGCTCGCCTTCCCCGCGCGCCGCGGCGAGCAATCGCGACGCCGGCACGCCGAGGTCCTCCGCGAGGGTCGCGGCGACGATGTCGTCGATGGGAGGCAGGTCGAAGCGGTCCACGGTCACCCCACCTCGGCCGGCACGAGGACGGGCTCCCCGCCTCGACGCCACACGACGTGCGAGCGCCACCGCGCATCGTCGCGTTCGGGGAAGTCGGCCCGCCAATGGGTGCCGCGACTCTCGGCACGGAACAGAGCGGCATCCGCGACGAGCGTCGCGACGGTGACGAGGTCGGCAGCCTCCAACGAAGCGGCGTCAGCTTCCGGAGCGACGAGCGCGGACCCCGTCGCCGCGAGCCGCGACGACGCCTCGGTGAGGCCTTCCGCCGTGCGCGTCATGGCGACGAGCGAGGCCATCGTCGACTGCACGTCGGCGCGGGCCTCGCCCGGAGACATCGCACCTCCCGCCGGAGCCGGGCCCTCAGGGAGCGCGAGACGACCGCCGCCGACGGGCGAGGCGTCCGTCTCGAGAGCGCGGACGATCCGTCTCGAGAGCACGAGTCCTTCGAGCAGCGAGTTGCTCGCGAGGCGGTTCGCCCCGTGCAGGCCCGACGCGGCGACCTCTCCCGAAGCGTACAGACCGGGCAGCGAGGTGCGTCCGTCGAGGTCGACGCGCACGCCTCCGATGAGGTAGTGCGCGGCCGGGGCGACCGGCACGAGGTCCCGCGAGAGGTCGTACCCCGCCTTCGCGCACGCGCCCCAGACGGTCGGGAAGTGGCTGCGCAGGTGGTCGGCTTTCAGATGACGCGCGTCGAGCCAGACGTTCGGCCGGCCGCAGCGCGCCATCACCCGCTCCATGGCGCGGCATACCACGTCGCGCGGCGCGAGCTCCGCGAGCGGGTGCACGTCGGGCATGAAGCGCCGCTCTTCGCAGTCGAGCAGGTATGCCCCCTCGCCGCGCAGCGCCTCGGTGATCAGGCACCGCGGGCTCGCGTCGCTGTCGAGCGCGGTCGGGTGGAACTGCACGAACTCGAGGTCGGAGACCTCGGCGCCCACCCTCCACGCCGCGGCGACGCCGTCCCCCGTCGCGACGCTCGGGTTCGTCGTCACGCGGTACGCCTGCCCGCAGCCGCCGGTCGCGAGCACGACGGCGTCGGCCTCGAAGACCTCGAGCGCACCCGTGCGCTCGTCGAGGACGAGTGCGCCCCGGCAACGGCCACCGGAGAGGAGCAGGTCCACGAGGAACCTCTCCTCCATGAGGTCGATGCCGGGCGTACTTCGCACGACCGATGAGAGGATGTCCTGCACCTGGGCCCCGGTGGCGTCGCCGGAGTGGAGCACTCGCGGGAGGCTGTGTCCGCCCTCGCGAGCGAGCGCGACCCGGCCGTCGTCGAGGCGGTCGAACCGCATGCCGTACGCCTCGAGCTCGCGCAGCGCCTCGCCGGCCTCGCTGACGACGGCCCTCACGACCGACTCGTCGCACAGGCCCTGTCCGACGACGAGCGTGTCGGCCAGGTGCAGCTCGACGGAGTCGGCCTCGCCCACCGCGCCGGCGATGCCTCCCTGCGCGTACCACGTGTTCGTCTCTGCGAGCTTGCCCTTGGTGACGAGGGCGACGGAGCGGTCTCCGGCCGCGTGGAGCGCGGCGGTGAGGCCGGCGATGCCGGAACCGACCACGAGCACCTCGCAGCGGTGTCGCGGGAGCGAGGCGAGGTCGGCGTCGAGCAGGCGCGCCCATCCCAGCGTGGCGGACGTCTCGGTGCGCGCTCCCGTCATCAGCCGATCGCCACCATGCGCTGCACGGCCCGCGCCGCAGAGACGCGCACGTCCTCGGGTACCTCGATCCTCGGCTCGAGCCGCGCGAGCGCGTCGCGCACCTTCTCGAGCGTGGTCAACTTCATGTTCGGGCAGAGCATGCGCGAGGCGAGATGGTGGAAGGTCTTGCCCGGCGCGGCGCGGCGCAGACCGTGGAGAAGTCCCTCCTCGGTCACCACGATGAACTCCGTGGCGTCCGAGGAGGCCGCGAACGCGAGCATCTGGCTCGTCGAGAGGACGGCGTCGGCCAGGTCGACGACCCCGGGCCGGCACTCCGGGTGCGCGAGTACGACCGCATCCGGATGCTCTTCCCTCGCCCGCGAGACCTCCTCCGCCGTCACTCGGTCGTGCGTCGGGCAGAACCCGTCCCACGCAACGATCTCGACGTCGGGAAGACCGCGCGCGACCCAGCCGGCGAGGTTGCGGTCGGGCGCGAACAGCACCTTGGGCACGCCCAGCGAGCGCACCACCTGCGCGGCGTTCGCCGAGGTGCAGCAGACGTCCGAGAGGGCCTTCACCGCGGCCGAGGAGTTCACGTACGTCACGACCGGCACGCCCGGGTACGACGCCTTCCATGCCGTCAGCTGGTCTGCCGACAGCATGTCGGCCATCGGGCACCCGGCGAGCATCTCGGGCAGGACGACTACGCGGTCCGGGGCGAGGATCTTCGCGGTCTCGGCCATGAAGTGCACGCCGGCGAAGACGATCGCGCTGGAGGCCGTGGCGGAGGCGAGGCGCGATAGCCCGAGCGAGTCTCCCACGAAGTCCGCCGCGTCCTGCACCTCGGCCCTCTGGTAGTTGTGGGCGAGGACCACCGCGTCGCGCTCGGCCGCGAGCGCACGGACCTCGGCGTGCAGCGCCTCGATGGAGTCGGGGCCGCTCACGAGGGGCGCCCCGGCAGGACCTCGATGTTGTCGATGAGACGCGCCGGCCCCACGCGCGCGGCCACGAGCGCCCGGGCCGGGCACTCGAGCGTCTCGATCGGCGCGAGCGAGCCGGGATCGACGACCGCCGCGTAGTCCAGCGCCGCAAGCGGCTCCGCAGCGACGGTCGCGGCGAGGACCGTAGCCAGCGCGGCGCCGGAGCGCTCGCCCGAGGCGGCAAGATCCGCGACGGCGCGGAGCCCGCGATGGAGGACGGTGGCCGCATCCCGTGCCGGCCCGTCGAGGTACGCGTTGCGGCTCGACATCGCGAGCCCGTCCGGCTCGCGCACGGTGGGACATCCCACGACGCGCACCGGCAGATCGAGATCGCGCACGATGTGGTCGATGATCACGAGCTGCTGGAAGTCCTTCTCCCCGAAGAAGGCGACGTCGGGGGCGACCATGCTCAGCAGCTTGATCACGACCGTGGCGACACCGACGAAATGGCCCGGTCTGCTCGCACCCTCCAACACCGTGCCGAGCACACCGGGATCCACCGTCGTCGAGGAGCCGACAGGATACATCGACTCCACGCCCGGCGCGAAGAGAGCGAAGGCGCCCTCGGTCGCGAGCAGCTCCGCGTCGCACTCCAGATCGCGCGGGTAGGCGGCGAGGTCCTCGCCGGGGCCGAACTGCGCCGGGTTCACGAACACCGAGACGAACACCGCGTCGGTCCGTGCCCGCGCCGCGCGCACGAGCGAGAGGTGCCCCTCGTGCAGGGCGCCCATCGTCGGGACGAGCGCTATCGTCCCTCCATCGCGCCTCACCCGGCCGACGGCCTCGCGCACCGCCTCGGGAGTGCCCGGGCGCTCCACCCTCACTCGCCCCCGTCGCGCGACCCGCTGAGCGCGTCGACGACCGCCGGGTCCGCGTGATGGTAGTTGGCCTCGCCGGGGAAAGCGCCTTCTCGCACCGCGTCCGCGTAGGCGGCGATCCCCGCCCGTACGGCCTCGCCCACCTCGGCGAAGCGCGTCGCGTGACGCGGCGTCCGTACTCCGAGGCCGAGGATGTCGTGGAAGACCTGGACCTGCCCGTCGCAGCCCGGACCGGCGCCGATGCCGATCGTCGGCACGTCGAGCGAGCGGCTCACGAGAGCCGCGACCTCGCCCGGGACGAGTTCGAGGACGATCGCGCAAGCCCCGGCGTCCTGAAGCGCGAGACAGTCGTCGCGCAGCGCGATCGCGGTGTCGGCGCCCTTCGCCTGGAGCCGGTATCCTCCGAGCGCGTTGACCGACTGCGGCGTGAGGCCGACGTGACCGACGACCGGGATGCCCGCCGTCACGAGGCGCGCCACGGTCGGAGCGACGGGACGCCCGCCCTCGACCTTCACCACCGCGGCGCCTCCCTCGGCGAGCAGGCGCCCCGCGTTGCGCAGGGCGTCCTCCGGGCTCACCTGGAACGAGAGGAAGGGCATGTCGGCCACGACGAGCGCACGAGAAGCCCCGCGAACGACCGCGGCCGTATGACGCACCATGTCGTCCATCGTCACGGGCAGCGTCGAATCGAATCCGAGCACCGTCATGCCGAGCGAGTCTCCGACGAGGATGACGTCGACACCCGCCTCCTCGGCAAGACGCGCGCTCGGTGCATCGTAGGCGGTCACCATCACGATGCGCGAGCCGGAGGCCTTCATCGATCTCAGAGTGGCGACGGTGACGGGACTGGGGCCCGTCTCAGGGGTGGCGCTCATGGCGTCTCCTTCCCGGTCACACCGTCCCGGCACCGGCCATCCGGGGTCCGGGCGGTCCCAGCGGGTCGAGCATCGAGTATATCATCGCTGGTGGAGACTGGCCTCAGGCCTCGCGAGAGGCGCGCTCGAGCACGAGACGCGCGGCCTGGGTGCGGCTCGCGGGCACCATGAGCCGCACGGGCTGCGTGATCCCGTACGCCGCGACGCCCGGGCTCGCGAACAGCGGCGGCGGGTCCAGAAGCGCCGGGATGCCCGCCGCGCGGAGCAGGCCCGCCTGGACGACGAGCGCGAACGCCCCACTCGCACCCAGCATCCCTCCCTGGAGCGCCTGCTCGAGGATCTCCCAGGCCTCGCCCGGAGCGGCCTCCGGTCCGGGCATGTCCCTCACGAGCGCAGGCGTGCGGTCCTCGAAACCCGGTACGGGACCGAGCACCGCGACGATGCGCCCTTCCACGGCCGCCTCGCGACCCGGTCGCGTCCCGTCGGGAAGACGCACGTCCGGCTCGACATCGAGCAGCGGCGTCACGACGAAGTCCCGCTCGAGCAGACGCGGGTGAGGCAGGACGAGGTCGGGCGTGTCGATCTCCTCTCCTCCGTGGAGCAGGAGATCGAGATCGATGACGCGCGGGCCGTATCGCTCGCCGCGCACCCGACCCAGCGACGCCTCGATGTCGAGGAGCGAGCCGAGCAGCTGCTCCGGCGTGAGCCGAGTGCCGATCCGCGCCACGGCGTTGGCGAACTGCGGCTGCCCCGTCAGGCCCCAGGGCTCGGACTCGTAGACCAGCGACACGGCGTCGACGGTCGTGCGCGACAGCGCGTCGATCGCTCTCAGCGCCGCGGCGATCATCTCGAGCCGGTCTCCCACGTTTCCGCCGAGAGCGACGAACGCGTCCGTCATCACGTCACCGTGCCGTGCTCGATCGCGTCCACCATGCGCACGACCTTGACGGTCGCGGACACGTCGTGGACGCGTACCGCCGACGCGCCGCGCGAGACGGCGTACGCGGCGACCGCGAGACTGCCTTCGAGACGCTCGGTCGCCTCGCCGCCGAGCACGGCTCCGACGAAGCGCTTGCGCGAAGCTCCCACGATGATGGGCAGACCGATGCCGACGAGTCGCGGGAGCCGCCGGAGCAGTTCGAGGTTGTGCTCGGCCGTCTTACCGAATCCGAGACCTGGATCGATCGCGACCCGATAGGGAGCCACCCCTTCACTCTCGAGTACCTCGACCCTTCCCAGAAGGTACTTCGCGACCTCGGACGTCACGTCATCGTAGCGCGGATCGTCCTGCATCGTGGCGGGCTCTGAGAGCATGTGCATGACGACGACCCCCGCCTTGCAGCGCACGGCGACGCGGACCATCTCCGGATCGCGGAAGCCGGAGATGTCGTTGATGACGGACGCCCCCGCCTTCACGCACGCCTCGGCGACGGGCGCCCGGCGTGTGTCGATGGAGACCGCGACTCCGGCGGCGGCCAGCTCGCGCACGACGGGGAGTACGCGCGCGAGTTCGGTCTCGACAGGCACCTCCTCGGCGCCCGGGCGCGTCGACTCCCCGCCGACGTCCACGATCGACGCCCCGTCGGCGGCCAGCGCGAGTCCGGCAGCCACCGCGGAGACCGCATCGACGGTCCCGTCGCTCGCGACGAACCTACCGCCGTCGGAGAACGAGTCGGGCGTGACGTTCAGGATCCCGATCACGAACGGTGGCCGACGCGGGAAGCGATGCTCCCCGCAGCGCCAGACGCGGCCGGCGCGGCCGGCCAGGTCTCCGGAGATGCAGCCGTGGCCCGCGCCGGTGTCGTCACTCTCCGCCATGCCTCGCCCTCCCCGGGCCTATCGGCCCTTGATGAGCGACATCGCCTCGGCGCGCGTCGCCGCGTTGCGCTCGAACAGGCCGCGGACGGCGGACGTGGTGGTGATCGCTCCAGGCTTCTGGACCCCCCGCATCGACATGCAGAGGTGCTCGGCCTCGATGACCACCATCACTCCGGAAGGTCCCAGGTTCTCCACGATGGTGTCGGCGATCTGCGCGGTCATGCGTTCCTGGACCTGCGGCCTGCGTGCGAAGACGTCGACGACTCTAGCGAGTTTCGACAGACCGCAGATGCGCCCCTCCGGCCCCGGGATGTAGGCGACATGCGCGCGGCCCATGAAGGGGACGAGGTGGTGCTCGCAGAACGAGTAGAGCGGGATGTCGCGCACGAGGACCATCTCGCGATGGCCTTCGTCGAAGGTGACGCAGAAGTGCTCCGCCGGGTCCTGCGTCAAGCCGGCGAAGACCTCCTCGAACATCGAGGCGACCCGCTCCGGCGTTCGCGCGAGCCCTTCGCGGTCCGGGTCCTCTCCGATGCCCTCCAGGATGAGGCGGACCCCTTGCGCGATCCTCTCAGTGTCCATCCCACGCTCCCGCCTCACGCGTTGTGTCCGTGTCCGTCACCCGACAGTATCTCACCCGCGGACGTCGCGCGTCGCTCGCTGGGAGCGAACCTTCGCCAGATGCGGAGCATGCGACGGCTCGTCGTCTCGATGCGCCGGCGCACGCCTTCGCTGCGCCGCTCCCAGCGGTCCGTCCCCGGCAGGTGCATGTAGTGGCCCCGGCGTCCGTGCGAGATCGCGTCCTGCGCGCAGTGGAGAGCGATGCCCAGATGCGCGGCGCTGGCGTCCCTGACAGCGCGGCGCAGGTGCGAGCGCGCGAGGTCGCAGGCGCCGAGCCTCAGGAAGTGGTAGCCGTGGGAGTGCCGGTCGCTTCCCGGGAAGAAGCGGTCGGTCCACACGTCCCAGTACGCGACCTCCTCGGCCAACCTTGGAGGGATGCCCTCTTCGATGGCCCATTCGCGCGTCAGCCGGTAGTGCACGTAACCGTTCACGCCGGCCTCCCGGGCGTCAGACCTCCGGCACCACCGCGGTCGGCGAGCCGTCGCCTTCGACGGCCTTGCGACGCCGCACGCGCTTCGGCTTCTGCGCCTCCGCGGACTCCTGGGCGGCGCGCTCCTTGACCAAGAACTCGTCCCAGCGGTCCTCGAGGAGCGCGGTGAGCTCCTCCTTGTCGACGGTCTCCCGCTCGACGAGCACCTGCGCCATGAGGTCGAGTTGCGCCCGCCGCGTCGAGATGATGGCGTGCGCGCGCTCGAAGGCGTCGTCGATGAGGCGCCGGACCTCCTTGTCGATCTCGAACGCGATCTCCTGGGAGTAGTCCGGCGTCGCCCCGAAATCGCGACCGAGGAAGACCTCGTGCTGCGCGTCGCCCAGCGTCATCGGGCCGAGCTTGTCGGACATCCCGTAGCGCGTGACCATCTGCCTCGCGAGCTTCGTCGCGCGCTCGATGTCGTTGCTCGCGCCCGTCGTGATGTCGCCGATGGAGACCTCCTCCGCGACGCGGCCGCCGAGGAACATGGCGAGGTTGTCGACCATCTCGCCCTTGGTGACTAGGAACTTGTCCTCGGTCGGGAGCGCGAGCGTGAACCCGAGGGCCTGCCCGCGGGCGACGATGCTGATCTTGTGGATCGGATCGGTGTTCGGCAGCACGTGACCGACGAGCGCGTGGCCGGACTCGTGGTAGGCGATGACGCGCTTCTCCTTGTCCGAGATGATCCTCGTCTTGCGCTCGGGACCGGCGAGCACGCGCTCGATGGCCTCCTCGAGCTCGATCATGTCGACCTCTTTCTTGCCGTGCCGCGCGGAGAGAAGGGCCGCCTCGTTCACGAGGTTCGCGAGGTCGGCGCCGGTGAAGCCCGGCGTGCGCCGCGCGAGCACCTCGAGGTCGACGTCCGGGGACAGAGGCTTGCCGCGCGCGTGGATCTTGAGGATGCCCACCCGCCCGCGCAGGTCGGGCGAGTCGACGACGATCTGCCGGTCGAAACGGCCCGGGCGCAGCAGCGCCGGGTCGAGGATGTCGGGCCGGTTCGTCGCCGCGATGAGGATGACGTTGTCCTTGATGTCGAAGCCGTCCATCTCCACGAGGAGCTGGTTGAGCGTCTGCTCGCGCTCGTCGTGACCTCCGCCGAGACCGGCGCCGCGATGGCGTCCGACAGCGTCGATCTCGTCCATGAAGACGATGCAGGGCGCGGCGGCCTTCGCCTGCTCGAACAGGTCGCGGACGCGGCTCGCGCCGACGCCGACGAACATCTCGACGAAATCGGAGCCCGAGATGGTGAAGAACGGGACGGCCGCCTCACCCGCGACCGCGCGGGCGAGCAGCGTCTTGCCCGTGCCCGGGGGGCCCACGAGCAGGACGCCCTTGGGGATCTTCGCGCCGAGCGCCTGGAACTTGCCTGGGTTGGCGAGGAACTCCTTGATCTCGCGCAGCTCCTCGACGGCCTCGTCGGCGCCCGCGACGTCCTTGAACGTTATCCGCGGCTGGTCCCGCGTGATGCGCTTCGCCTTCGCCTTGCCGAACGACATTATCCGGCTGTTGCCGCCCTGGAACTGCTGGAGGAAGAAGAACATCACGAAGATGAGGAGGACGATCGGGAGCAGGCTCGAGAGGAGCCCTACCCACCAGCCGGTGTTCTGGGGATTGATGGTGTATCCCTCGACCGGCGGATGCTGCCGCAGCAACTCGAGGAACGAGTCTTCTCCCATGTAGAAGCTGCGGAACGCCTTCGGCTTCGCGGCCTCCTTGGCGGCCGCCGTCGGGTAGTAGTCTCCGACGATCTCCTTGTCCTTGACCTTCACCTCGACCTTGAGCACCCGGTCTTCCTTGAGCGCGGATGTGAACGTGCTCGTGGTCAGGTCGACCCGGTCGCCCGTCGTCGTCATGCTCGTGGCGATGAAGAACAGGAGCCCCGAGAGCAGGAGCAGGTAGAGCAGGACTGTGCGAAGGTTCTTGTTCACGCGGTCGACTCCTCGGTCGGAAGCGCCGTCCGTCGGCGCCTAGGAGGTATATACCTCCGGCTTGAGGACACCGATGTAGGGCAGGTTACGGTAATGCTCCGCGTAGTCAAGCCCGTAGCCCACGACGAACTCGTCGGGGATGCGGAATCCGATGTAGCGGCAGTCGATGGGCACCCTCTGCTTGCCTTCCTTCGAGAGCAGCGTGACTACCTCGAGCGAGCGGGGCTTGCGGGACGCGAGGTTCTTGAGCAGGTACTTCAGCGTCAGGCCCGTGTCGAGGATGTCCTCGACGACGAGCACGTGGCGATCGTCGATGTCCTCGTCGAGGTCCTTGAGGATGCGCACGACGCCCGACGACTTCGTGGTCGAGCCATAGCTGGAGACGGCCATGAAGTCGATCTCCACCTGGGACGGGATCGCGCGGGCGAGGTCGGCGAGGAACAGCGCGGCGCCGCGCAGGACCGCGACGAGCAGTACCGGCTCGTCGCCGTAGTCGCGGCCGATCTCTTCTCCGAGCTCGTGCACCCGCCGTGCGATGCACTCCTCGGTGAGGACGATCTCCTGAACGTCAGGATGCATCCTTAGCGTCCTTCCCTCGACGCAACCACTCTCGCCCGCCGGACCATGTCAGCCGCAGCGCTCGCACGGTCTCCGGCGTGACCTTCACGCTTTCGCCGATGCGCACACCCGCGACCCAGACCACCTTGCCGCCGTCGCGGACCACCGGCACGCCGGCACGCAGGCGGCGCGGTATCTTCTCGTCGACGAGCAGGTCCTGCAGCTTCTTCGTTCCAGACATGCCTAGCGGGCGGAACCGATCGCCGTCCCGAGGACCGTCCACCACGAGCGGCCCGCCGGTCAGGCGGCCCGCATCGACCAGCACCTCGAAGGAACCGGTGGGGACGTCACCGGGATCCGCCCAGGCCGCGCGCATCTCCCCGCGCCCGCCGAGACCGGCCGAACCGGGGACTTCGAGCAACGCCGGCTCCGGCGCGACCTCTTCGCCCATGCGCGCGACGACAAGTGTAGCGTACTCGGTGAACGCCCGCAGTCCCTCGGGCAGGTCACGGGAGAAGCCGTCATCGGTGAGGCCGTAGACGATCGCCTCGACGTGGTCGAACTCGAGCCGCGACGCCTCCGGGAAGGCGGCGAGCACCGCCGCTCGCACGGTACGCCGCGCCATCGCGGGAGACAGCGTCGCCATCAGGCGCCGGTCGAATCGCACCTCCCCGTCCGTGGACGATGAGAGGTCGGCCGCGAGAGCGTCGGCCATCCCCGCCAGCAGCCTGTCCTCGTCGCCGAGGACGGTGACGAGCCGGGCGAGCGTCTGTGAGAAACGCGGGTTGATCGACTCGGCGAGCGGCACCAGCTCCGCCCGCACGCGGGCGCGCAGCCGCGTCGTGTCCGCGTTCGTCGCGTCCTCCCGCCAGGCCTGGCGAAGCGACGTGAGGTACGCGACGACGTCTGCGCGTCGCGCCTCGAGCAGCGGCCGCACGACGCGCCCGCGCACCGGCGGCAGCGCCAGAGCGCCCGACCCGCTCCCGGTGACCATGCGGATCAGGAACGTCTCGAGGGCGTCGTCCCGCGTGTGTGCCGTGAGCACCCGGCCCGCGCCGCGCGGGACGCCGAGCGCGTCGCAGCGCGCGTCGGCCTCGTCCTCGGCGAACCGGTAGCGCACGCGCCTTCCCGCGTCCTCGAGGTTGAGGCCCTCGGCGGCGGCGTACGCCGACACGTCGTAGCGGGCGACACGACACTCCACCCCGAGGGATGCGCACAGGTCGGCGACGAACGCGGCGTCCGCGTCGGAGTCCGCGCCGCGCAGCCGGTGGTCGATGTGGAGGACCGACAACTCCGCGAGCGCACCGAGCTCCCCGGCGGCGAGCAGCCTCAGCAGCGCCGTGCTGTCGGCGCCGCCCGAGACCAGCGCGACCGCGACGCTGCCCTCGGGCAGCATGCGCTCGCGCTCGGAGGTCGAGCGCGCGAGCGCGGGGAGACCGGGTGTGGGGACTCGGGGTGGCATGCCCCCAGGGTACCGCCGCGGCGCGCGGCGCGCACGGGCCGACCGGACCGCCCCGGTGCGTCCCCGTCCAGACCTCGGCAAGGTCCTGGTAAGACCCGTCTCGTATCCTGCCCGCGGATGAGCCTGCAGGCCTCCGGGGACCACACACTTCGAGAACGAGGGGGGATTTCAGATGAGGAGGACAGGCACGCTCTTCGCCGTGGGCGCTCTGATCGTCGCCGCCACGGCGTGGGGCCTGACGGTCTCGGTCGGCCGCAGCAGCGAGGTCTTGCGCCGCAGCGAGCTGCCGGACATCGGCTTCGACCGCACCGTGGGAAGCGCCAGGACCGCCGTTCGCGCGCGTTGGGGAGACGCCGCGGACGAGGTCGGGATCAGCTACGACGGCGAGACGGTGGGGCCCTACAGCTTCGGGATCGACGACCGCGACAGGGTCTACGTGCTCGACCAGATCAACCGGCGCGTCGTGCGCTACCGTGACGGAGCGGTGGAGGCGACGTTCTCGCTGCCGGGAGTCTGGTGTGAGGACATCGCCGTGTCGCGCGACCGCTTCGCGGTGCTCTACCGCACGCGGACCGAACGCTCGATACTGCTGTTCGACGCCGACGACGGGCAGGTAGCGACACTGACGATCGACCCGAGCGCCCCGGACCCGTACCGCGTCCGGATCATCGAGGACGAGGTCTGCATCGAGTCCCACGACATCAGGGGAGCGGGCTTCTACGTCATCGGGAAGCTCGACGGGTCCACCGTCGCCTCGGAGACGCAACGCACGATGAAGCAGGACGGATTCCCGACGCCCACCGGTGACGCGATAACGGGCGGTGTGATCGACGAGAACGACGTCCGCATCGACGTCGAGTCCCGCGACGGCGCGCCCAAGACGCGGATCCGCATGTTCTCGAAGAGGAGGTTCTCGGGGATCCCCGAGGTCTCAGGCGACCTGCGCGGCAACGTCTACGTCGCCTACGGCCTGTACTGGGAGAACCCGAAGGACATCAACGACCGGAAGGGCCGGCTGGTGATCGCGAAGTACGCGAGCGACGGCGAGCTCGTCGGCCGCGTCGAGACCGAGAACGACTGGTACGCCGAGCCGATCCGCAAGGTGGTCGTCACGCCGTCGGGCGAGATCTACCACCTCGCCAGCGATCGCAACGGTATCCGCATCCTTCACTGGACGCACGGGCGATGAGAGGGGACACGACCATGAAGAATCGATCGAACAAGCTTCTCGCCGGCGTGACGACCGTCGTCCTCGCACTCGCCATGACTCTGGCGACCGCGACATCGGCGCTCGCCTGCACCTGCCCGACGATGGTCGACTGGAGCATCATCGACAGAGGGCAGACGGGTGTCGGCAGCCACTACTGGTGGGGACATGCGTGCTGGAACCCCTCGAATCGCGCGTGGGGCGGCGCCGACTGTTCGGGTTTCGTCGGCAAGAGCTGGCAGGTCGCCCGGCCGTCACCGACGACGGAGGACTACCATCCCTACGGGACGTGGCACTTCTTCAACAGCAACCCTCACTGGTACCCCATCGACCGGGGCCAGGCGTTCAAGGGTGACGCGTGCGGCTATCCGGATCCGGACGGCACCGGCACGGGGACGGGCCACATCGTCCTGTACTGGTTCGGGAATCCGTACAAGACCGCTTGGGTGCTCGAAGCCGCGGGGAGCGCGACTGGGATCGTGCAACACACCCGCGACCTTTCCAACGGCAAGTGGAAATTCATCCGCCGGCACAACGTGATCATGACGGCCGGGCCCATATAGGCTAGACCCATCGCGGCGGTCGGCCCTCGCGCGGGTCGGCCGCCCGCGGCCCCAGCGGGTCACGCAGCCGCCGGATGCCGAGTGTCCAAACCCCTCTCGGCGGCCCCGACGAACGCATCGAGGATGAGCGCGAGCGCCGCGGCGAGCACACCGCCCTGCAGGGTCACCGCGGGGTCCTGGTTCACGAGACCGGAGATGATCGCCGCCCCCAGCCCGCCGGCGCCCGCCATCGCCCCGACGGTCGCCGTCGAGACGTTCACGACGACCGAGACGCGCACGCCTGCGAGGATGACCCGGGCCGCCGACGGGATCTCGACGCGCCACAGGACCTGGCGCGGAGTCATGCCCATCCCGCGAGCGCTCTCGAGCATGTCCTCCGGCACGCCCTGCAGACCGGCGATGGTGTTCCCCAGTACGGGCAGCACTCCGTAGAGCGTGAGCGCGAGCACGGTCGGCTCGAACCCGAACCCTAGAAGCGGCACGGCGAGCGTGAAGACGGCGATCGGCGGGAACGTCTGCCCGAGGTTCGCGAGGTCTGCCACGACGTCATGGAAGTCGCTGCCGGCCGGTCTGGTGACGAAGATACCGAGACCGACTCCGGCGCCGACAGCCAGAGCGCTCGATAGCGCGACCATCTCGAGATGACGCGCGATCATCTCCAGCATCGTGGACTGCTGGTAGAGGAGGCGCGCCTCTTCTGGGAAGAACCGCCCGAGCACCACGGTCCACGCGCCGGGCCACGCAGCGAGCACGAGGTATGCCGCGAATGCCGCGAGCGGACCCGCGAACAGCCTGGCCCACGGACTTCTCAGCGGCCTCATGACAGCGGCCTCCGGAACCGGGCGACTATGTCGGCGACACCGACGCTGCCGACCAGCGCGCCGGACTCGTCGACCACACCCACGACGTCCTCGCCGGTCTCCAGGATGCGCGCGAGCGCCTCGCGCATCGACGCCCCCACGGCCACGCGCCCCTCCCGCCCCTCGGCATCCCGGGCCGGGCCGAGCGCCTCGGCGATGGGGGCCAGCGAAAGGCGCTTGAGTGCGCGCTCTCCGCCGACGAACCCCGCGACGAAGTCGTCGGCCGGGTAGGCAAGGACGCGTTCCGGGACGTCGTACTGGACGAGTCTCCCCTCGCGCATGATCGCGATGCGATCGCCCAGGCGCACGGCCTCGTCCATGTCGTGCGTGACGAAGACGACCGTCTTGCGCAGCCTGCGCTGGATCTCGAGGAACTCGCACTGTAGCCTGTCGCGCGTGAGCGGGTCGACGGCTCCGAACGGCTCGTCCATGAGAAGCACGGGCGGGTCCGCCGCGAGTGCGCGCGCCACGCCCACGCGCTGCGCCTCGCCGCCCGACAGTCCGTCCGGATACGCATCCGCATAGCGGTCCGGATCGAGCCCGACCAGCTCGAGCAACTCCCGCACCCGGCCGTCGATGCGGGAAGGCTCCCATCCGAGCAGCCCAGGGACACACCCGACGTTCTCTCGCACCGTCCGGTGCGGGAACAGCCCGACGCCCTGGATGGCGTATCCGATCCCGCGGCGCAGTTCCTCGACCCGCGACTCGCACACGTCACGGCCATCGAGCGTCACCCTGCCACCATCCGGCTCGATGAGGCGGTTCACCATCCTCAGCGTCGTCGACTTCCCGCATCCGGAGGGACCGACGAGCACGCACACCTCGCCCTCGGTGACCTCGAAGGACAGGTCCGTGACGGCGTCGATACCGGCTCCCGGGTAGCGCTTCGTGACCGAATCGAACAGGATCACGCGACCGCCTCCGTCCCGCCGTGACGAGGGGTGATGAGACGTTGCGCGGCGCGCATCAGCGAGTCGACCGCCAGCGCCAGGACGACGAGCGCGACCGCTCCCAGCAGCACAAGGTCGGGCGACTGTTCCGCGAGCCCCTGCGTCACGAAGAGACCGAGCGTTCCCGCCGCCGCGAAGGCGCCGAGCGTCGCATTCCCCACGGTCTGCTCGGCCGCCGTGCGCATGCCCGAGAAGAGGACGGGCATGGCGAGCGGCAGCTGCACGCGCGTGAGGACCTGCCCCCGCGTCATGCCCATGCCCAGCGCCGCGTCCACGGTCGCGGGCGGCACTCCCGCGAGCCCGGCGTACGTGTTGCGCGCGATGGCGAGCAGGGCGTACAGCGTGAGCGCGACGATCACGGGCGCCCAGCCGAGACCGCCGAACCCGACGGCACGCAGCGCTGGGACGGTATGGGAGAGCCAAGCGAACGGTCCCACGAGGATGCCGATCATCGCGAGCCCCGGGATGGTCTGGAAGAGGCTCACGGTGGCGAACACCGACCGCTCGGACCGCGCCGAGACGTATGCGAGGACCCCGAGGCCCACACCGATCACGACCGCGACGCCGACCGAGATCGCCGCATACGCCAGATGGCGGGCGACCTCCGTCCAGAAGCGGTCCGCCCAGTTGCGGTACTCCATGAGGATGCCCAGATCGTGGAGGCGCCCGCTGGCGAGCAACGCCGCGATGCCCGTCGGCACGGCAGCACCGAGCGCCCGGCCCGCCGGTGTGTGCCTGCCCATCTCGCGGCGACTGGCGACGACGAGCGCATACGCGACGAACACCGCCACCCACACCCCGCCGCCGATCGATACCCGCGCGAACGGCGCCGCGCCCGCGAGCAGGCGGCGCGCGGCGACCTCGCAGAGCGCGACGAGCGCCAGAACGAGCGCTGCGGCCAGCCAACCGCGTGCGGACGCCGATCTGCGGTCCCGACCCGCGCCCAGCGAGAGACCGGCCACTGCGAGGAGGAGCACGACGGGCAACGACGCCCACGGGCCGAGGGCGTGCGTCAAGGCGACACCCGTCCCGCTGTCGACACGGAATCGGCGCACCACGGCGAAGGGCAATGCGGAAAGTGATACGAGGCCGACGACCGCGGCCGTGAGACCGACCTTGTGGACGCGCGCGCCTACTTGAGGAGACCGTTCTTCTTCAGGTGATCGGTCGCGACGGCCTCGGCCGCCTCGCCTTTCACCTGGATGCGGGCATTGAGCTCCTGGAGCCGCTGCAGCGTGAGCGATCCGAAGACCGGCGCGAGGAGGGTCTCGATCTCCGGGTACTGGTCGAGTGTCGCCTTGCGCACCACCGGCGTGGGCCAGTAGACGAGTTGCGCCTCCAAGTCGTCGGTGAGCACGACGAGACCGAGGTCGGAGAGCGCTCCATCGGTGCCGTACGCCATCCCAAGGTTCACTCCGTCGGTGCCGTCGGCCACTGCCTTCTCGGTCTGAGCGGTGTTGCCTCCCGACAGGACGACCGTCTGGTCCTTCCTCAGGCTGAAGCCGTAGGTCTTCTTGAAGGCGGGCATCGCGTCCGGGTTGTTCAGGAACTCGTCAGAGCACGCCAGCTTCGTCCGCTTGCCTGCCTTGATGTACCTGGCGAGGTCCGACATCGTCTCGAGCCTGTTGGCGTCGGCGAAGTCCTTCTTCACCGCTATCGCCCAGGTGTTGTTCGCCTTCGCGGGGGCCAGCCACACCATGCCGTTGCGCGCCAGATCGAGGCTCTTGACCGTCTCGTATCCCTGCTGTGCGTCCTTGTACAGCGCCGGGTCCTGGTCCATGAAGAAGATGAGACCGGAACCCGTGTACTCGGGGTAGATATCGATCTCTCCCTCGAGCAGCGCTCTGCGCACTATGCCGGTCGTGCCGGTCTGCGTCTTGTCGACCACCCTGAAGCCGTCGTTCTCGAGCACGAGCGCGATCATCGTGCCGAGGAGCTTCCCTTCGGTATCGATCTTCGAGCCGACGGTGACCGGGCCCTTAGACTTCGGCAGGGGGGTCTTCGCGCACGCGCAACCTGTGAGCGCGACGGCGAGCGCGAACACGACGGCGAGCGCCTTCTTCACTGCTACCCCTCCTCGGGTGACTCCACTATCAGAGAACGCGAGGCGTGCGCCCTCCCGTCCGATGTGTCAGTTTACGACGAACCAGCTCGTCCCGTTCATCCACGGAATGGAATAGCCGGCGCCGGCGAGCGCGCGACCGACGGATGCGTCTCGCCCAGTGGTGCTAGAATCGCCTCCGTGGCCTCACTCGAACTCATCGATCCCGCGCTCGAACCGATCGCGGCGAAGGTGCTCGCCGGCGAGCGACTCTCCCGCGAGGACGGCATCGCACTCTACGCGAGCGCGGACCTGATCGGCGTCGGCCGGCTCGCCGACGTCGCACGGCGGCGCATCAACGGCGACCGCGTGCACTTCATGGTCAACCGTCACATCAACCCGACGAACATCTGCCGCAACCGCTGCAAGTTCTGCGCGTTCGCCCGAAGCGCGGGCGAAGAGGGCGCATACGAGATGACGCTCGACGCGATCGTCGAGGCCGCGATGGCGGGCGCCGCCGACGGCGCGTACGAGATCCACATCGTGAGCGGACTGCACCCCGAGTGGAGCTACGACTTCTACCTCGACATGGTGCGCCGGGTGCGCGAAGCGGTCCCCGCCCACGTCATCGTCCAAGCGTTCACGGCCGTCGAGATCGAGCACATCGCCCGCATGGGCGAGAAGACGACACTCGAGGCGCTCGCCGACCTCAAGGCCGCCGGTCTCGACGCCCTGCCGGGCGGCGGGGCCGAGATCTTCTCGGACCGCACCCGGCTCGCCGCGTGGGAGAAGAAGACGCGCGCCGACGACTGGCTGCGCATCCACGGCGAGGCGCATTCGCTGGGCATCGCGACGAACTGCACGATGCTCTACGGCCACATCGAGACGATCGAGGAGAGGGTCGACCACCTCGTGTGCCTGCGCGAGCAGCAGGATCTCTCGGGCGGCTTCCTCGCGTTCATCCCGCTCGCCTTCCACCCGGCGAACACCGAGCTCTCCGACCTGCCCTCCACGACCGGCTTCGACGACCTCAAGACGCTGGCCGTCGCTCGCTTGATGCTCGACAACATCCCTCACATCAAGGCCTTCTGGATCATGCTCGGCCTGAAGATCGCGCAGGTCTCCACGGCGTTCGGCGTCGACGACCTCGATGGGACCGTCGTCGAAGAACGCATCACGCACATGGCCGGAGCGACGACACCGGAGGCCCTGTCGAAGGACGACCTCGTCGCGATGATCGCCGAGACCGGCCACGTGCCCGTGGAGCGCGACACGCTCTACCGCGTCGTGCGCGTATATGGCGACCCCGCGAAGGAGTGAGGGTGCGGCCGCGGCTCGGACACATCCAGTTCATCAACTGCCTGCCGCTCTACTACGGCCTCGTGAAGAACGACGCCCTCCTCGACGTCGACCTGGTCAAGGCGGCCCCGAAGGGCCTCGCGACGATGCTCGTGGCGGGGGAGCTCGACATCGCCCCGATCCCCGCGATCGAGTACGCGCGCCACGCCGACGACTTCGTCCTCCTCCCCGACATCGCCATCTCGTCCGACGGCGAGGTCCAGTCGATCCTGCTGCTCTCGGAGGCCCCCGCCGAGGCGCTCGGCGGCGCTACCGTCGCGCTGACGAGCACGTCCCGCACGTCGCAGGTCCTCGCTCAGGTGCTGCTGCGGCAGCGCTGGGGCGTGGACGCGAACTACGTGGAGATGCCTCCCGACCTCTCGAGCATGCTGCGCGACGCCGACGCCGCCCTGCTCATCGGTGACGACGCGCTGCGAGCGTACTGGCAGCAGCCGTCGGGCCTGCACATCTACGACCTCGGGATCGAATGGAGAGACTGGACCGGTCTGCCGATGGTCTACGCGGTGTGGGCGGTGCGCCGCGAGTTCGCCGAGAGACGGCCCGACGCGGTCCGCGACGTCTCGGACGCGCTGAGCGACTCTCTGACGTACTGCCGCACCAACCTCGACGACATATCGGCATACGCGGCCCGATGGGAGGAGTTCCCCGCCGAGAGGTTCCGCAGCTACTTCGACGCGCTGCAGTTCCGCTTCGGACCGCGCTACCGCGAGGGCCTGAGCCGCTTCCTCGCCGAGGCCCACGCGCTCGGACAGCTCGATGCCGTTCCCGAACTGCGGATCTTCGGAGAGGGCCGATGACTTCTCGAGGCGATCTCCTCGGCGAGGTCGCTGCGGGCGGGCGCCGCCTGACCCCGGACGAGGCGCTCGACCTTCTCGTCCACGCGGACCTGCTCGACCTCGGCCACGCCGCCACGGCGATGCGCGCGCGCCTGCACCCGGCGCGCGAGGTCACCTTCATCGTCGACCGCAACGTGAACTACACGAACGTGTGCGTCTCCGGCTGCAGGTTCTGCGCGTTCTACCGCGATGCGGCCGACCCGGAAGCATACGTCATGGGACCCGAGGAGCTCCACGCCAAGGTGGAGGAGACCCTGGCGCTGGAGGGGACGGCCGTCCTGCTGCAGGGCGGACTCCATCCCGAGCTGCTCGTCGATTGGTACGAGGAGATGCTGCGCGGGCTGAAGGCTCGCTACCCCGCCGTCCACGTCCACGGATTCGGCCCGCCCGAGATCGTCCACATCGCCCGCGTCTCGGGCATCACGACGCTCGAGACCCTTCAGCGCCTGCGTGAGGCCGGCCTCGATTCCATGCCCGGCGGCGGTGCGGAGATCCTCGTCGACCGCGTGCGCTCCCACGCCAGCCCGCGCAAGGCGACGAGCGACGAGTGGCTGGACGTCATGCGAGAGGCGCACGCTCTGGGCCTCTCGACCACCGCCACGATGATGTTCGGGGGCGAGGAGACGCTGCCCGAGCGCGTCGAGCACCTGCGGCGCATCCGCGAGGTCCAGGACGAGGCCGTAGCCGCGGGGCGCGTCGGCTTCCGCGCCTTCATCCCCTGGTCGTTCCAGCCGGGCAACACGGAGCAGGGCGGCACGGCCACGAGCGGCTGGGACTACCTGCGCACGCTCGCTCTCTCGCGTCTCTTCCTCGACCCGGTCCCGCACATCCAGGCTTCCTGGGTCACACAGGGCGCGAAGATCGGCCAGGTGGCTCTCGCGTTCGGCGCGGACGACCTCGGCTCGACGATGATCGAGGAGAACGTCGTCGCGGCGGCCGGCACGCGTTTCATGCTCGCGCGCGACGAGCTCGTGCGGCTCATCCGAGACGCCGGATACGCCCCCGTGCAGCGCGACACGCTCTATCGCGAGGTGCGCCGCTTCTAGCGAGTTGTGACGGCGGACACCATCGTGTGGCCTCGGTGCTCCGGTTCGGGTAACTTCCTCTGAAGGAGGTGGGCCATGCCGTCAAAGAACGTCCCACACGCGGACTTCGGTGTCTGCGGCGGCTCGGGAACGCTGTCGTTCGAGTTCCCGGCGGCGCTGCACGACGAGCGCGTCACGATGCTCGGCGACGGGCTCGTCTTCGAGACGCCGTTCGGCATGAGCCCCCCGTTCACCCACTTCCGGGTCGTCGGCCCGCTGGGGCCCCGCGACGCCCTCGCCGTGCGCATGCACGGCTGGCGCCGAGGGGTCAAGCGCGCCGACGCGTCGCTGCAGGTCTTCTGGGTCTTCGCCGAGGCGGGCGTGCGCAAGATCGTCGCCGACGGCGGAGTGGGAGCCCTAAACCCCCTGCTCGACCCTCGGGACGTGGTGCTCCCCGACGATTTCCGCGACCTCACCGTCCGCCAGGACATCTACATCCGGGGAAACCACCTGCTGATGATGCGGCGGCCGGTCTGTCCCGACCTGCACCGCCACCTCGTTCTGGCCGCGAGCGAGTCGTTCGCGCGCGTCTTCCCGCGCGGGACGTACGTGGTCACCGACGGCCCGCGCTTCGAGTCCGCGGCCGAGGTCGAAGCGATACGCCGAGGTCCGGGCGACGTCGTCGGACAGTCGCTGGCGCCGGAGATCGTCCTGGCTCGCGACATCGGCGCGTGTTACTCGGGCATCTACATGGTCGTGAACCATGCCGAGGGGGTCGTGCGCGACTGGGAGCACTCCGAGTTGCAGGCGATCTTCTTCCAGGAGTCGGAGACGGTCGCCCTGTGCGTACTCGATGCTGTCGCGGACGCCGACCTCAGCGCCGACTGCGGTTGCGCCAGCTTCCGCAAGCCCAGCCTGCTCGAACCGCCCGAAGGGTAGCCGTCCCAGATGCTCGTCACAGCCGACTGGGTCCTGCCGATATCCGAGGCCCCCATCCCGCATGGGGGCGTTCTCGTCCGCGGGTCGCGGATCACCGCCGTCGGTCCCGCCGACGAGATCGTTCGCGCGCATCCCAAGGAGCCCGTCACGCATCGACCGGGCTGCGCCCTGCTCCCCGGTCTCGTCGACGCTCACACGCATCTGTCGCTCTCGGCGATGGCCGACGTCGTCGGACGCCTACCATTCCCGGACTGGCTGGCCCGGGTGGTCCGCGGCGTGCGCATCCTCGAACCCGACGACATGGCCGCGTCCGTCGCGCTCGGTGTCCACGACTGCCTCCGCGGCGGCATCACGGCGGTGGGAGACGTCGCGTACGGCCCGGAACCGCTCGCGACCGCGGCCGACGCCGGAGTCGCAGGCGTCTTCTTCTGGGAAGTGCTCGGCATCTCCGAGAGCGAGTTCGTCTTCACGCTCGCGGAGCGCGAGTTCCCGACGGCCAGCGGCGGACGCTGCGACGGACGCACCCGCTGCGGCATCAGCCCGCACTCGGTCTACACGGCCGGACCCGGCCTCCTGCGCGCGACGCACCGGCTGTCGCGAGAGAACGGCCTCCCGTTCAGCCTGCACGTCGCGGAGTCCCTCGCCGAGATGGATCTGCTGGTGAGGGGAGGAGGCGCTCTCGCCGGCGTCGCATCGCGTCTCGCATTCGGCTTCCGTCCGCCCATCACGAGCCCGGTACGCTACCTCTCCCGGCTCGGGGTCCTCGAGGGGACGCTCGCGGTGCACTGCGTCCACCTGATCAAGGGCGACGCGCATCTCCTCGCCCAGCAGTCGGCGGGCGTCGTGCTCTGTCCCAGGTCGAACGCCTTCCTCGGCAACGGCGCGCCGCCCGTCGCGGAACTCATCGAGGCCGGTGCGCTCGTCGCTCTCGGCACCGACTCCGCGGCGAGCAACGACGGGCTCGACCTCTTCGAAGAGGCACGCGCACTGCGGTCGCTCGAGCCCGGGCTCACTCCGCGAGACGTGCTGCGCATGATGACCGCGGACGGTGCGAAAGCCCTGGGCCTCGACGAGGACTTCGGGACGCTCGAGCCGAAGAAGCAGGCGGACATCGTCGCGGTGCGCGTCGGGAAGACACGCGACCCGGAGTCGGCGTTGGTCGAGATGGGCGGGAAGGAGACCGTCGACTCGGTCATGACGGCAGGCCTCTGGCGCGTGCTCGGAGCGCGTCCGGTCTTCGAGACCCTCGAGACTGAGAGGGCCGCGAGTAAGGTCACCGAGAAGGTCGCCGCGGAGCTGCGCGCCTGACGCGGAACGAGAAGGCCCTACGTCTCACCGAGGTACGTCTTGCGGACCTTCTCGTCACGCAGGAGTTCTTTGCCGGTGCCCTCGAGCGCGACGCTGCCGGTCTCGAGAACGTATCCGCGATGCGCTATCTGCAGGGCCATCGCTGCGTTCTGCTCCACGAGAAGGATCGTGATGCCGTTCCGGTTCAGCTTCACGATGGTCTCGAAGATGACCTCGACGACCACGGGCGCCAGGCCCATCGACGGCTCGTCGAGCATGAGCAGCTTCGGGTCGGCCATCATGCCGCGGGCGGTCGCGAGCATCTGCTGTTCGCCGCCGGAGAGAGTGCCGCCCTTCTGGGCACGACGCTCGTACAGGCGGGGGAACAGCTCGAAGACCCACTCCATGGACTCCTTGACCCCGGCGGGATCCTTCGTCCGTAGGAACGCGCCCATCTCGAGATTCTCCGCGACCGTCATGCGGGGGAAGATGCGCCGCCCCTCGGGGACCTGGATGACGCCTTTGGCGGTCACCTCGTGGACCTTGAGCCCGGAGATCTTCTCGCCCAGGAACTCGATGGACCCTGCGCGGGGCGTCAAGAGGCCGGAGACCGTCTTCAGCGTGGTCGACTTGCCCGCGCCGTTCGCGCCGATCAGCGTGACGATCTCGCCCTCGTCGACGTGGGCGCTGATGCCCTTGAGGGCCTCGATCTTCCCGTAGAAGGTGTGGATGTCGTCGATGGAGAGGACTCTCTTGGCCATGGTCACTCCGACCCTGCCGCGGCGAGCATCGCTTCGGCGCCCTTGCCCAGGTACGCCTCGACGACCTTCGGGTCGCGCTGGATCTCGGCTGGCAGGCCCTCGGCGATCAGCTCGCCGAAATCGAGCACGTAGATCCGGTCGGCGATGTCCATGACGACCTTCATGTCGTGTTCGATCAGAAGGATGGTCACGCCCGTGTCGCGGATCCTGCCGACGAGGCGCGTGAGTTCCGCGCTCTCCTGCGGGTTCATGCCTGCCGCGGGCTCGTCGAGGAGCAGGAGCTTCGGCTCCGTGGCGAGAGCGCGCGCGATCTCCAGCTTGCGCTGCTGGCCGTACGGGAGGTTCACCGCGAGCTCGTTCGCCTTGTCGGCGAGATCCACGAATCTCAGCCACTTGAGCGACTCGTCCACCGTGTGCTGCTCCTCGCGCTTGAAGCCCGGAGTGCGCAGCACGGCCTTCAGCGGACCCGCCGTCGACCTGCTGTGCCGGCCGACCATGACGTTCTCGAGCGTCGTCATGTTCGCGAACAGACGGATGTTCTGGAACGTGCGCGCGATGCCCATCTGGCAGATCTGATGCGGCTTGCGCCCGCCCAACTCCTGTCCGCGGAAGGTGACCGAACCCTCTGTCGCCTTGTGGATACCGGTCATGAGGTTGAAGAACGTCGTCTTGCCGGCGCCGTTGGGGCCGATCAGCGCGACGATCTCGCCCTCGTCGATATGCAGGTCGACGTTCGAGACGGCCCTCAGGCCGCCGAACATCATCGTGACGTTGTGAGCTTGCACTACAGACACGTCGATCTCCCCACTCACACGTCGTCGGGACTGGCGTCCCGGTGCTCGGTGTCCCAGAGCTGCTGGTCTTCCTCGGCCAGCACGCGAGCATCGTCCGGCCGGAGTTCCAGCGCCCGGCGCTTGCTCGGGATGATCCCTTGTGGTCGCACCGCCATCATGATGACCATGAGCAGCCCGAAGACGAGGAACCGGTAGCCGGTGATCATCGAGGTGACGTCACCCGACAGCCGGATCACGCCGGCGACCATGAGGCCCTGGATGAGGTCCGGGATGCCGCGGATCAAAAGCGCCCCGACGATGACGCCGGGTATCGAGCCCATGCCGCCGAGCACGACGATGCATACGACGAACACCGACTCCATGAACGTGAACGACTCCGGCGAGATGAACTGCTGCACGTAGGCGAAGGTCACGCCCGCGATGCCGCCCGACATCGCGCCCAGCGAGAAGGCCCACAGCTTCTGCGTCCTGATGTTCACGCCGCACGCCGCCGCCGCCACCTCGTTCTCGCGCATCGCCACCCAGGCCCGGCCCAGGCGGGAGTCGTCGAGGCGGCGGATGACGACTATCGTCCCGATGATGAGGAGCAGGACGACGAAGTACCAGAAGAGGTTCGGGCCGAAGACGAACTCCCCGATCGGTGTCGGGAAACGGACGTTGTCCTGGAGCCACATCGAAGGCCACGGCGGCGTGATCGTCTCGACACCTCGCGGCAGGCCCGTGGCTCCGTTCGAAAGGCCCAAAAGGTCGTTGTTCAGGCAGATCCGCACGATCTCCCCGAAACCGAGCGTCACGATGGCGAGGTAGTCGCCTCGCAGTCTCAGCACGGGGAAGCCGAGCGCGAGTCCCGTCAGGGCTCCGGCCAGCGCGGCGGGGATGAGCATAGCCCAGTAGGTGCCGCCGCCGAGGCGGCCCGACACCGTCTGCCCGATCAGCACGCCCACGTAACCGCCCATGGCATAGAACGCGATATAGCCCAGATCGAGCAGCCCCGCGTATCCGACCACGATGTTCAGGCCGAGCGCGAGCAACACCCAGATCCCGACGACGACCAGGATCCGGACGAGGAATCCGAGTCCCGACGCGGCCTGCAGGGCCGTGGGGACCATGACGAGAAGCAGCGCGACGGCGACATACAACGCGAGCTTCTTCGGAGGGACCTTGCCGATGCCCTTGACGGCGAGCGCCGCACTGTCTGCTGTCGGCATCGGCTACACCTTCTCCGCGACGGCTTCGCCGAGCAGTCCGCCCGGACGGAAGATGAGCACCAGGACGAGCACGATGAACGCGATGACGTCGCGATAGGCGTTGCTCAAGAACCCGCTGGCCAGCGACTCGACCACCCCGAGCAGGAAGCCGCCGAGCATCGCTCCCCGCAGGTTGCCGATGCCGCCGATGACGGCGGCCGTGAACGACTTGATGCCGGGGATGAAGCCCATGTTGTACTTCACGGAGCCGTAGTACATGCCGTTGAAGACGCCGGCGACAGCGCCGAGCGCCGGCCCGATGAAGAACGCTAGAGCGATGACGCGGTTGATGTCCACGCCCATGAGACCCGCGGCGTCGCGGTCCTGCGAGGTCGCGCGCATGGCCCGGCCGATGCGGGTCTTCGCCACGAACGTGTCGAGGAAGACGAGAAGAAGGAGCGAGGTGACGATGATGAGGATCTGCATCGTGGAGACGTTGACGCCGGACACGGTGAAGGCCGTCTTCGCGGGCACGAAACTCGTTCCGTCGGCGCGCGAGTACGGGAGCTGCTTGCTGCTGATCCACAGAAGCGCGGCGTTCTGCAGGAAGATGGATACGCCGATGGCGGAGATGAGCGGTGCCAGCCGCGGCGCGTGCCGCAGCGGCCGGTAGGCGAAACGCTCGATCAACACGCCCATAAACCCGACCACGATCCCCGAGAGCAGGAACGTGGCGGCGATCAGGGCCACGAAACCCACCGTGCCCGAGTTGAAGAACGACTGGATCGGCTTGAGGAAGCTCATCCCACCCTTGGCGAGCGCCGGGTCGGAGAGGAGCTTCAGGACGCCCAGCCCGACGTACCCGCCGGCCATGAACAGCTCGCTGTGTGCGAAGTTGATCATGAGCAGGATGCCGTACACCATGGTGTAGCCAAGGGCGACGAGCGCGTAGAGGCCGCCAAGGGTGATCCCGTTGATGGTCTGTTCGAGCAGGTAGCTCAGGGTGAAATCCAAGCTGGGCTCCCGGTAGTCGTGAGAAGACGCGGGCCGGATGGTGACACACCGGTCTGTGGTTCAAGACCCTCGTCGCGGCCCGGGCGGACACATCTCGTGCCCGCCCGGGCCGCGATCACCCCGCCTCGCGGGGGCAGGAGCCTGCTGGCGCTGGTGCGTTACTTCGAAACGGGGACCCACTTGCCGCCCTTGACCGCGTACACCGTGATGGTCTTGTTGAGAGTGTCGCCCTTGCTGTCGAACTTGACCTGACCGGTGACGCCCTCGAAGTCCGTCTTGCCGACGGCCGCTATGATGGCCTTCTTGCCCTCGGTGGTCGCGACCTTGTCGACGCCGACCTCCTTGGCGGCCACGATGATGGCCTTGATGATGACGTTCGCCGCGTCATACGAGTACGCGTCGTACGCGGCCGGCACTTCGCCCGGGAACTCGGCCTTGTAGGCGGCCATGAAGTCCTGACCCTTGGGCATCAGGTCGATCGGCAGACCGACGTTGCTGGCCATGTCGCCCTCGGCGGCGTCTATGCCCGCGAGCTTGATCCACTCAGGGTCGAAGCTGCCGTCACCGCTCATGACCGGGACAGCGAGGCCACCTTCCTTGACCTGCTTGGAAAGGAGCGCCCCGGAGTTGTAGATGCCACCGTAGTACACGATATCCGGGTTCGTCGACTTGATCTTGGTGACGAGCGCCTTGAAGTCGGTGTCCTTGTCGCCGGTCTTCTCGCGACCGAGGACCTTGCCGCCGTCGGCCTCGAACTGCTTCGCCCATTCATCGGCGAGACCCACGCCGTACACCGTGGAGTCGTCGACCACGAACGCGGCCTTCTTGCCGGCTTCCTTGAACGCGTAGTCGGCAGCGAAGGGGCCCTGCACCGAGTCGACCGTGCAGACGCGGAAGTAGTTCTCGTTGCCCATGGTGGTGAGGTCGACAGCCGTGTTCGCGGGGCTGACCTGGACGACATCGGCCTGGTTGTAGATCTTGACCGCGACGCGGGTGACGCCCGAGTTCAGGTGGCCCATGACGCCCACGAGGCTCGGGTTGGACGTGAACTGCGTGGCGACGTTGCCGCCCGTGGTCGGGTCGCCCTTGTCGTCGCCCTCGACCGTCTCGAGCGTGATACCGAGGTCCTTGAGCTCCTGCGACTCGTTGGCCTGCTTCACGGCGAGGTTCGTGCCGCGGACCATGCCCTTGCCGAGCGCGACGGCGCCGTCGGTCAGAGGAGCACCGATGCCGATCGTCACGGTGACGGCCTTGGCCGTCTCGGTCGTCGCGGCCTTCTTCGCGCAACCCGTGGCCACCATGGCCAAGACTGCGACGATCGCGACGAGAGCGAGCAACTTCCTGCTTCTGGTCATGCTCATCCCTTTCCTCCTGCGCCTGCCGTCCTGTCGGACAGCCTTCCAGAAGAGCCTCTTCCCGTCCCAGCCACGGAACAGACGGAGTGTATCAGAACGCGCCCGAACGCAACAGCCGTTCGCATCGATACCGCGCAGGTGAGAGGTGGTATGGGCACGCTCTAGATGTGATACATCGGTTCGCGGGCTGCATCAAGCTCCGTCTGCCGTCGCGCTAGGGATGCGAGGTCGCGCTCGTCCAGGGCGGTCACGAGAGCCTCCGCGGCCTCGCTCCACATCTCGGAGACCGCCGACCCGCTCACGTGCGGCACGTCGAGGACGTCACCCTGCATCGCCCGGACGACCTCGCCGACGGTGATGTCCTCGGCGAGCCGGGCGAGTGCGCACCCGCCCCCCGCACCGCGCCGGCACTCGACGATGCCGTGCTTCGCGAGCAGGGTGAACTGCTGCTCGAGGAAGCGCTTGGGCAGCCCGAGCTCGAGCGCGACATCGCCGGCGACGAGCGTGGTGCCGGGCGGCCGCTGCGCGAGCGCCGTGAGCGCCCGCAATATGTAGTCGAGCCCCTGAGAGACGCGCACCTAGCCCATCCCCTCCCAGAGTGGTGTCGAGAGGTATCGCTCCCCCGTCGATGGGGCGACGGTGACGACCACGCTGCCCGCGAGGTCCGCACGGCTCGCGAGCCGCAGCGCGGCGGCGACGTTCGCACCGGAGGAGATGCCCACGAGCAGGCCCTCCTCGGCCGCGAGCCGACGCGCCATCGCGATCGCCTCGGGTCCGGACACGCGCTCGACATCGTCGAGGACGTCGAGGTCGAGGATGGCGGGGATGAAGTTCGCGCCGATGCCCTGGATGAGGTGGGGCGCCGGGGTCAGCGCGACACCCGCGCGAGTCTGGGTGATGAGAGGCGACTCCTCGGGCTCCACTGCTATGGCGAGGACCGCGTCGTCCCTCTCCTTGAGGAAGCGGCCCGCCCCGGAGATCGTGCCGCCGGTGCCGACTCCCGCCACGAATGCTCCGATCCGCCGGCCCTCGAGGGCCGCGGCGATCTCGGGTCCGGTGGTCTCGTAGTGCGCGCGCGGGTTCGCCGGGTTGTCGAACTGACCGGGGATGAACGCGTCGGGAGTCGTCTCGGCGATCTCCCGCGCGCGGTCGACGGCGCCCTTCATCCCGAGCTCCTTCGGCGTCAGCACGAGCTCGGCGCCGAACGCGGCGAGAAGCTTGCGGCGCTCGAGCGAGAAGCTCTCGGGCATGGTGAGCACGACCCGGTATCCTCTCGCGGCGCCCACCAGCGCGAGAGCGATCCCGGTGTTGCCGGAGGTCGGCTCGACGAGGACCGAACGCCCCGGGCTGATGACGCCACGCGCCTCGGCGTCGTCGACCATGCCCCTGCCGATGCGGTCTTTGACCGATCCGCCGGGATTTCGCGATTCGAGCTTGACGACGACCTCGGCGGGCAGTCCGGCGGCGAGCTTCCGCAGCCTGACGATGGGCGTCGCTCCGATGGTCTCGACGATCGAGGGGATATCGCGTGTCATGGCTCCTCCTTCAAAGACGTCGTCACGAGTCTATTCCCGGGAGCCGCATTCGGCCACGGTTTATTACGCACTATGTCTATGCTTTTCATGCTTTGCAGGAGTTGTCCTATGCTGTCCTTGTCCTCAAGATACCCTGCGACGATAGAGGCATCCGTGGACTTCCCTGCTTGGTTCTGGGCCTGGGCGCTCGCCGCGCTCATACTCACCGCGTCGGGGCTCGCGTTGCGCGAGAAGCGCGCGTGGCCTTTCGCGGCAGGTTGCGCCGGCGCGGCCGCTCTCTCCCTGAACGGAGCACCGCTCGGGGCGCAGTGGGTCGGCCTGCTCGCGATCGTCGTCGCCGGCGTCCTGAGCCTGCGCACGGGCGCCGGCCCCGGCTAGACGACCACGAACACCGCGCCACCGCGGACCACCACTTCGTAAGTGCGCACGTCGGCGTCGGGATGGTCGGTGGTCCCGTTGCGCACGTCGTAGCGCCACCCATGCCACGGACACATGATCACATGGCCGTCGACGAACCCCTCGCCGAGCGGCCCGAAAGCGTGGCGGCACACGTTGCTCAACGCGAAGACCTCGTCGTTCACGCGCACGAGCGCGATGTCGCGTTTGCCGACCTTGGCCCGGCGCACGGATCCGGCCGGCAGGTCCTCGATCCGCATCACCGGCACCTCGACGGGTCCCGGCGGTCGATCGACGACGCCGAGAAGATCCGCGCCGTCCTCGACGTCCTTGAGGATGAAGAGCCCGCACCAGCATTTCCGCATCGCCGCGAACTCGTCGTTGAAGAAGGGGATGCAAGGACAGACGATGCGCGCGTCCTCCTTCGGGTCCCCGCTGCGCACCCTGCAAGGGCAGTAGACGTCGCCCGACTCCTCGAGGATCGCGATCTCGGACGAGAGGACCTCGTCGACGAAGTCGGTCTCCGTGTTGAACTTGTAGCCGAGACGCGCCGCGAACGGCCCCATGAAGGCCTTGAGGTCCTCTATCGTGGTCCCTTCGCGGAAGACACGCCTGACACTCACAGCCCGAGCACCTTCTTGATGCGCACCTTGTCGAACCCGACGATGACCTCATCGCCCACGACCACGACCGGGAACGACGCGCCCCCCGACAACCTCCTGACCTCCTCGACGGTGTCGGCCCTCTCCTGTCCCTCGAGCTTGTCGACCTCGACGGCCTCGTACTCGACACCGCCCTCGTCGAGGAACGTGCGAGTCATGCGGCAGTAGGGGCAGGTCGACAGTGCGTAGACGGTGACGGGCATGCTGACTCCTCGCGGTCGGCTTCTCTCCAACCCGTATCTTCCCATCCCGCGCTCGTGCCGGCCTCGTACGGGTAGGTACTGACGATGAGCGAAGTCAGTACTGGATGCACGACCCCCGCCGCGACCCGGCGTGTCGTCGTCGCCGGAGGCGGGTATGCCGGCACGACGTGCGCCGTGGCTCTGGGCCGCGCGCTTCGCCGCCACGGCGGAGACATCGAGGTGCTCGTCGTCGAGCCGAACCCTTGCCAGCAGGCGCTGTCGGAGCTCGACCTCGTCGCCGTGGGCCCGCCGAGACCTCAGTTCTGCGAGCTGTGGCACCCCACGGTCTTCAAGGACCTGCCCGTGCGCGTCTGCTACGAACGCGTCGCCCAGGTGCGTCCCGACGAACACCTCGTCGTCGTCGGCGAAGGTCACGAGGTGCCCTACTGGCGGCTCGTCATCGCGACCGGCGCCATCCCCAGCGTCCCGCCCATCCCGGGCCTGCGGGAACACGCGATCACCATGTGGTCGGTAGAGGACGCGCAGCGTCTCCAGCAGGCGATCGAAGCGGCGTTCAAGACCGCGGCGCGACTGCCCGACGCCTCGGACAGGCGCCGGGCTCTCGGCTTCGCCGTCGTCGGCGGCGGCGCGACCGGCGTCGAGATCGTGGGCACACTCGGCCGCATGCTGCCCATCCGCATGCGCGACGCCGGGCTCGACCCCGCGGACCTGACCGTGTGCCTCATCGAGGCGCGCCCCGACATCCTCTACGACCTCCCGCAGCGCCTCCGCACGGTCGCGCGCGCCAAGCTGGAGCGGCTCGGGGTGGTGGTCGTGACGGACGCCCCGGTCTCCGGCGTGGAGCCCGGCAAGGTCGGATTGGGGGACGGCCGCGATCTCGACGCCTCGGTGCTCGTCTGGGCGGGAGGCGCGCATGCGGACCCCCACGCGGTCGAGTGGGGCCTTCGGGCCGACCCGACCGGGCGTCTCGTCACCGACGCGTGCCTGTTGGCGGAGGGCCGCGACGACGTCTACGTCATCGGCGACGTGGCCGCGTCGAGGGACCCGAAGACCGGCCGGGTGCTGCCGATGCTCGCGCAGATCGCCATCCAGGCGGGACCCCACGCTGCGAGCAACCTGCTTCGCGAGGCGGCCGGCTCCGCTCCCCTGCCGTTCGAGCCCCACCTGCGCGGCGAGTTCGTGAGCATCGGCCCGAGGGACGGCGTCGGCTGGATGTATGGCGCGCTGCTCTCCGGCCTCGCGGCGATCACGATGAAGCGGATCACGTACGTGAAGTACTGGCTGCAGGTCGGAGGCGTGCGGCTCGCGCTCAAGCGCACGCGCGAGATGGTCGCGATGCAGCGCTGAGGCGCGTCACACGTCGGAGGGCACGTTCTCCGCTTCGATCATCGGTGCCGCCCCTACAGGCCAACATCGGCAGGAAGCCGCTCGGGCCGTCTCTCCACCAGCCGGTTCGCATCGTCCACGAAGACCACGCGCGGCCGCCAGGAGCGCGCTTCCGCGTCGTCGAGCGAGACGAAGTCGGCGATGATGATGAGGTCTCCGGCATGCACGAGATGGGCCGCCGCGCCGTTGACGCACACCAAGCCCGAACCGCGCGGCCCGGCGACCGTGTAGGTCGTCAGGCGCGAGCCGTTCGTGACGTCCCAGATCTCGACGGCTTCGCCAGCGAGGATGCCTGCGGAGTCGAGCAGATCCTGGTCGACGGTGACGCTGCCCTCATAGTCGAGGTCAGCAGCGGTGACGGTGGCGCGGTGTATCTTGCCCCCGAGCATCGTTCGTCTCACAGGGTTCTCCCTTCCCGGGTACCCGTCGCTGAACGGTCGGGTCTCGGTCTGAGGTGTGTCCAGTAAGGATACCCCGCGATAGCGGGAGAGCACAGTCTACTCCTGCGCTGAAAAGAAGGACCTGATCGCCGTCACGTGTCGGTCGGGACGTTCTCCGCCTCGATCTTGCGCCAGTGATAGATGTAGAGAGGCCCGGCCACTCCGAGCATCGCGATACCCGCGACGAGCGAGAGGACGGCCTGCCGCCGGGACTGCTGCTGCTGGATGCGCTGCTGCTCCTTCTGGATGCGCGCGTCCGCGGCCGTCACGGCACCGCCCTTCTCCGGGGCGAACGTGATCGGAAACCCCGGATCTGGATAGGCGAGCTCGACGATGGCGCGCACGAGATTGACGGTCGCGAAGATGACCATGATGAGCGTGATCAGACAGACCAGGTAGAGGTAGATGTTCCGCAAGGACCACTTGGAGCCGGCCATGCGCGTCCCCTCTCATCGAGCGTCCGTGTCCTTCCCGCATGCTAGCATGGCCGCATGACCCACGGACTGCGCGTGACCTTCCTCGGCTCGGGCTCCGGCGGCAACGCCACCCTCGTCACGTCGGGGGCGACCGCCGTCCTCGTCGACTGCGGCTTCAGCGCGCGGGAGACCTGCAGGCGGCTCGCCGAAGCGGGAGCGGACCCTTACCGGCTCTCGGCCGTGTTCCTCACCCACGAGCACGTCGACCACGTCTCGGGGGTCCGCGTGCTGGCGAAGCGGACCGGGACGCGCGTGTTCGCCAGCGACGGCACCGCCGACGCGGCGCGTCTTCCCGGGTTCGGAGTCGATCACGAGCGCCTGCGCGAGGGCGTGCCGGTCCGCATCGGCGACCTCACGGTCCTGCCGCTGGCGGTCTCGCACGACGCCGCCGAGCCCTTGGGATTCGTCTTCGAGACGGTCGACGGCACGCGTCTCGGACTCGTCACCGACACCGGCACCTTCACGGCGTCGATGTTCGAGGCCTTGGCCGGATGCCACGTCCTCGCCCTCGAGACGAACCACGACCTGGACATGCTCGCGCGGGGACCGTACCCGTGGCCCCTGAAGCGCCGCATCTCCTCCGCCGTGGGCCACCTGAGCAACGACGACGCGGCGGCGGCGGTCACAGCGCTCGCCCACGACGGCCTTCGCGCGGTAGTGGGCGTCCACGTGTCGGGCACGAACAACACGCACGGGCTGGCGGCAGTCGCGTTGCGGCGCGCGATGCGCGAGACGGGCCTTGCCGCGAAAACCCTGGTGGCCGCGCAGGACGACCTGGTGTGGCACGACTGTTGCATGTGACGGTCTGCACACTCCAGGGAAGGCACCGCATGTCCGACCGTGGCCCGAGAAAAGAATCCGCAAAACCATCCTGCGAAGGGACCCCGGTCCGCTTCCGTCCCCATCACCTCATCTGCCTGCACTTCTTCTGGGGAGAGGGGTACTCGGCCACCTACGTAGAGAACCTGCTCGAATCCCTCGACCGGCTCGAGAAGGAGCCCGGCACGATCGTCGAAGGTCTCGACGACATCTGCGCCGCGTGTCCGAGCCGCGGCGACGAGGCATGCTCGTCAGGAGCCCACGACTCCGAGATCGCGAGGATCGATCGGCTCGCCCTGGAACTGACGGGCCTCGCCCCCGGGGAACGCTTCTACTTCCCGCGCCTGCGCGACGGGATGCCCCGCATCATCGACGCATGGTGGCGTGAGGCTTGTGAGCTCGGCTGCGCTTGGCGCTCGGTCTGCAGCCCGCTCATCCGCAAGATGATGGCCGCGTCGACGAATCCCGCGCCCCTACCGCCTGAGCAGGGCGAATCCCGCGACGCGCCGTCCGCGCCCCGGCGCCAGGGCACTCAGCCGGAAGCGCTCTCCTAGATCTCGATCCCTCGCCGTGCTGGTACACCCGCGTCGAACGGATGCCTCACCGCCCGCATCTCGGTGACCAGGTCCGCTTCCGCGAGCAGCCCCTCGGTCGCTCCCCGCCCCGTGCACACGACCTCGACACCGGCCGGCCGCGCGCGCAGCTCCCGCAGCACCGCATCTTCGTCGAGCATGCCGTGCGCGAGGGCGATATCGATCTCGTCGAGCACGACGAGGTCGTGGGCCCCGGAAGCGATGCGCTCGCACGCCGCCTCCCAGGCGACCGCGACCGCCGCAAGGTCCTCGTCGGTCGGCGGTCCGGACATGAGCCCGCTCGTGGCGACGCCCGGACGGATGACCTCCACGCCGAGCGCGCGGAGCGAGGCGATCTCCGAGCTCTCCGGGCCGCCCTTCACGAACTGCACGAACGCGACGCTCATCCCCGCGCCGCGAGCCCGAGCCGCCAGCCCGACGGCCGCCGTGGTCTTGCCTTTGCCGTCACCCGTGTAGACCTGCAGCAAGCCGCGACGCTCATCCACTTCCGCCGTCCCCTCCCATCGCCGCTACCAGCAGCGTCACGACATCGGCCTCATCATCGGCCCGGCTCGCACCCGCCGCAAGGATCTCGTCCCAGAGACGGAGCGCCTCTCCGCCGGTGAAGTCGTCGGCCTCGCGCAGACGGCCGACGGTCACCAGGCGCGGGCTCGAGAGGGCGGCGCGCAGGTTGCCGAGGTTCGCGCGGCCGAAGGGGCCGGCGCAGACGACGGTCGCGTCGCTCGCGGCCGCGAGCGCGCGGACCGCGGCCTCCGCCGTCTCGTCGACCTCGCCGAACGGCGGAAGGGCGACGTGCTCGAGCCCGAGAGACGAAGCCACCGACTCGTCGACATCACCACGATCGAGCGCGCCCGCCGCGACCCGGAACCCGGCGAGCGCGAGACGGCGCATGAGTCGCGCTCCGGTCCCGGAGCCCGAGACCACGAGCACGCGCTCCGGGCGCGTCGGCACGATGTCGGCGCCGCGCGCGACCGGCGTCACGGTGACGCTGCCGGTCACGGGGTCGGTCCCCACCACCGCCGCGACGCCGAAGACCTCCGCGATGACGTCCGCGCGCAGCGCCTCGCGCGGGGACGCGGGCGCCCGCAGGCACCCCGCGGCGACCACGGCGATGCGGTCGGCATAGCGCGCGGCGAGGTCGAGGTCGTGGAAGACCGCGAGCACCGCCATACCGCCGTCGGCCAACTCGCGAACGAGGTCGAGGACCTGTAGGCGATGGTTGAGGTCGAGGTGGCTCGTCGGCTCGTCGAGCAAGAGCACCCTCGGCGTCTGCGCGAGCGCCTGCGCGAGGGTGAGCCGCTGCAGGTCGCCGCCGGAGAGCGTGTCGACGGTCATCCGCGAGAGCCGCGCTGTGTCGGTGCGCTCCATCGCGAGGGCGACCGCCGCGTCGTCCGAGGCGGACAGCGGCTGGAGCGGACCGAGATGCGGGTGGCGACCCATCTCGACGAAGCGCCGGGCGGTGAACGAGAAGGGGACCGCGACCGACTGCGGGACGACCCCGACGAGACGGGCACGCTCGAGGGACGGGAGCGTGCCCACATCGCACCCCTCGACCTCGACGACGCCCTCGAGCACGCGAGCGGCCCCGGTGACCGCCCTCAGCAGCGTCGACTTCCCCGCGCCGTTCGGACCCACGAGCCCGACGACCTCGCCCGACGCGACGGCGAGGTCGGCCCGGCCGACGATGGCGCTCTCGCCATACCCGACGGTGGCGCCGCGGAACGCGAGCGCGACGTGCAGGTTCATCTCTGACTCTCCGAGCGCACGAGCAGCCATACGAAGAACGGCCCGCCGAACAGGGCCGTGACGATCCCGACGGGGATCTCGACCGGCGCGAGCACGATCCTGGCGACGAGGTCCGCGAGGACCATGACCGTCGCACCCGCGAGCATCGACGCCGGCAGGAGCCTGCGGTGGCCGGGGCCGAGGATCAGCCTCGCCATGTGCGGCGTCATCAGTCCGACGAATCCGATGAGCCCCGAGACCGCCACCGCGCCCGCGACGAGCAGCGAGGCGGCCGCCAGCACGATGCGCTTCGACCGCTCGACATCGACGCCCAGCTGCGCGGCCCGCTCGTCGCCGAGGAGCAGGACGTCGAGCTCGCGCAAGCGCAGCGCCGGCACGGCGGTGCCGAGCGTCACCATCACCGCGAGGGTGATCACATACGTCCACGACGCCCCCTGCAGGCCTCCCATCATCCAGAAGACGACCTGCTGCATCGATTGCCTGAAGAAGACCATCAAGAACGACGTGAGCGCGGCGAGCGTGTACGAGATCGCCACGCCCGCCAGGAGCAGCGACGTCGGGTCGATCCGGCCCCGACGTGACGAGAGGCGCACCACCAGCGTGATGGTCGCGACCGCGCCCACGAACGCGCCGGCCGGCACCCCGACGAGACGCGCCACGGCGCTGCCCGCTCCCGCGATCAGCGCGATCGTCGCGCCGAGGCCGGCGCCGGACGAGATGCCGAGGATGTACGGATCGGCGAGCGGGTTGCGGAACAGCGCTTGGTACAAGGTCCCCGCGCCCGCGAGCGCAGCCCCCACGAGAGCCGCGAGCAGGACGCGCGGCAGACGCAGGTCGATGATGACGGCGTCGCCCATGCCCGCGCGATGCCCGGAAATCGTCCTTCCGATGGCGCCGAGGATGTCGGCCGGGCTCACGCGGACGGCCCCGAGCCCCACTCCCGCGAGGATCGCGAACGCCAGCGCCACGAAGAGCGCGGGTATCGCGAGGCGGCGAGTGGGGCCCGAGGCGCTCACGTGAGTGCTACTTCGCGAAAGCGTCGGGATGCAGCGCTCGCGCGATGCTCTCGACGCCGAGCACGACGCGCGGCCCGGGGCGGCTGACGAGGTTGTCGTCGAGCACGGAGACGCGTCCGGCCCTCACCGCGGCGATCTTGTCGAAGCCCGGTCGCTTCGCGAGATCGGCCGGATCGCTCATCGAGCCCTTCGTGGCGAGGTAGGCTGCCGGATCGTCCTTGAGCAGACGCTCTAGGGAGTATCCGACGTACCCCTCCTGCGTGACGACGTTCACGCCTCCGGCGCGTGCGAGCAGATCGTCGAGGAGCGTGCCCTTCCCCGCCGTGTAGAGCGGGTTCTGCGCGATCTCCAGGAACGTCCGGACCGGCGGCTCCTTCGAGATGCGGCGCGAGATCGCGTCCAGGTCTTTGCGCATCGACGCGACGACCTCCGTCGCCTTCGTCGGCTCGCCGAGCGCCTTACCCAGCCGCACGATGTCGGCGTAAACGCCTTCGACGTCCTTGGGGTCGATCGCGATCACGACCGCTCCGAGCCCCTCGATCTTCGCGATGACGTCGGACTGGACGCCGGTCGTCACGAGGACGAGGTCCGGCTTCGCGGCGGCGATGGCCTCGAGGTTCGGACTCACGAAGTCACCGACCTTGGCGATGGAGGCCACCTCGGGTGGATAGTCGTCGTACGTCGTGACGCCGACGAGTTCGCCCGTGAGACCGAGGGCGGCGACGATCTCCGTGTTCGCGGGCGCCAGGCTCACTACACGCTCCGGACGCTGCTTCACTCGCACCGTCCGGCCGGCGTCATCGGTGATGACCACGGGGAAGACGGCGGTCTCCTGCCGCCTCGGCTTCTCGACCTGCTTCGGAGCGGGACGCGCGCACCCCGCGCCGAGCGCGGCGAGCAGTAGCGCCGCGGCGAGCGCGGCTCTCGTGCGACGAACTCTCTTGCTTTTCCGATCCATGGTGCCTCCCGACGGTCGCAGCCAACCCTGTCGTGCCGAGCGGCGGCTGCAACGACGAAAGCCCGCACTTAGGCGGGCCTTCGGGATGCAGGTCTCTCACGAGCGCCCACGTGCGGCGCCGCGAACAGCCTCTTCCCTCGAAGGCCGTGTCGCGCACCCTTGGGCAGGTCTCCCGACTTCGCTAGGGGTCTTGCTCCCTGGCGTCACGGTGGCGGGTCCGTGCCGGTATCGCACCGGCTTCCCTATTCTCCCGCTTCGGCGTCTCTCGCTTCGGCGGGCACCCAAGGCCGCGTTCTCGGTTGTCGCCGTCATCATAGGCCCACGGACGCCGCGGGGAAAGGGCGCGATCGCGTCGTCGCGGACTAGGGCACGCTGGACGAACCGTTCGGGAGGTTCGCGACGGAGTTGACCGGGTTGATCACGCCCCTGCTCATCGTGAAGACCGTCCACAACCCGCCGATGCGCCCGGCCGGCACGCCGAACGTCGCGCGCAACCCCTTCGAGTCGTAGACGCGCACGATGGCGCCCGAAGACGACAGCGAAGTACCCGTGCCGCCGGCGGACCAGTTGTAGACCGAGAAGCGATACGTACCGGTCGAGGAGAGGCGGTAGACCGAGGTGGTCTCCGGACCGAACGCGTTCGTGCCATCGACGTCGAGAGCGGCGACCGTCGTGCCGGTGCTAGGGAACCGCTTCTGCCCGAAGGAGATGTGATACGTGTGCGTGCCGCTCCCGGCCGGGTAGTAGCTCAGGTGCGAATCGAGGTCGCTCGGCGACGATCCCCAGGTGAGCACGACGCGCACCTGGCGCGCCGCTCCGGTGAAGACGGGAGAGACGACGGCGTCCTGGCCGGCGCGCGTGGTTCCGCCGATCGAGATGATCGTCAGATACGTCGTGATGTAGCCGGCGCCCGAGACCTGCGCGGTGTAGACGCCGCGCGGAAGGCTCGCGAACGAGTACGCGCCGCCTCGAGGTGGGTGACCCTGCCTGACACGGCGCTCGCGCCGTGGTAAGCCATCCCGATATATCCGTTCGCGGAGAACCGGACCTCGTAGCCGTCGCCCTTGGCGACCGGGATGGCGAACCCGCCGTTCGAGTCGGTGACTCCACTCGCGACGAGGGTGCCTTTCGAGTAGACGCCGACCGTGGCACCGGGGATGACGCCGTCGCTCGTGACGCCCTTGACCACACCGGCGATCTTGCTCGGCGAGAATCCGAGACGCTTGGGTCTGACGAAAGACCTCGATAGAGGGACCGCAATCGCGAGCAGGACCGCCACGACGAGGGCGATGGCCCACCATGTCGCGCGGCGTCCACCGCCGCCATGCGTGTCCATGCTTCACCCTCCTGGGTCACGGCCGAGAGATGCGAGCGGAGCGCGTCACGAATCTTCATACCCTCTATCGGCAGCTACTCGGTGTCGAACGGCAGTCACCGCGACGAACGGTCGCAAAAAGACGCCGAAGGGAGGGGACCGGAGTCCCCTCCCTTCATGGAATCCATATGAGAACGTGACTCCTACGGCACGGTGCTCGACGAACCGCTCGTGTAGTTCGCGACGGTGTTCACCGGGGTGATCACGCCGTTGCTCATGGTGAAGACGGTCCACAGACCGCCCGTGCGCCCGCCCGGAACGCCGAACGTCGCGCGGATCCCCGTCGAGTCGTAGACGCGCACGATGGCGCCCGAGGGCGACAGCGACGTGCCCGAACCGCCGGCGGAGTAGTTGTAGACGGAGAAGCGGTACGTGCCGGTCGACGACATCTGGTAGATGGTCGTCGTCTCCGGGCCGAACGCGCTCGTGTCGTCGTGGTCGAGCGCCGCGGTCGTGGTGCCCGTGCTCGGGTACCGCGGCGTGGAGAAGTAGACGTGATACGTGCGAGTGCTGCTCCCGGCCGGATAGTAGCTCAGGTGCGAGTCGAGGTCGTAAGGAGACGCTCCCCACGTGAGCACGATGCGCACCTGGCCCGCCGCGCCGGTGAAGACCGGCGAGATGACGGCGTCCTGGTTGGCGCGTGTCGTACCGCCGACCGAGATCACCGTGAAGTACGTCGTGACGTAGCCGGTCCCCGAGACCTGCGCCGTGTAGACGCCGCCCGGAAGACTCGCGAACGAGTACGCGCCGCCGGCGCCCGTGGTGGCGGAGTAGCCGAGAAGCGACCCGGTGCGATCGTTCATACCGGACCTGAGCGCGACGCTCAGACCGGCGACGCCCTGCGCGTTGAGCGCATTGCGGACGGCGCCGCTCGCGGCTCCGGAGCCGCTCTCGGACGTCGTCACGAGGTACGCCGTCTCGAGATAAGTCACCCTGCCGGACGCGATATTCGCGCCGTGGTACGTCACGCCGAGATAGCCGTTCGCCGAGAACCGGACCTCGTAGGCGTTGCCCGCGACGACCGGGATGTTGTAGCCGCCGCTCGCGTCTGTGAGACCGCTAGCCACGAGAGTGCCCCCGGAGGTGTAGACGCCCACCGTCGCGCCGGAGATACCGGCGTTGCTCGTGGCGCCCTTCACCACGCCGGAGACGGCGGTGCTGCCGCTGGGCGCGAAGACGTACCAGATGCCCGTCCCCGTCGCCGCCGAGTACAGCACGCTCGCGTCGGCCCGTCCGTCGCCGTTCACGTCGCCCGCGGTGAGCTTGCACCGCGAGAACGGGAGCGAGCCGCGCCACAGCACGGACCTCGCCAGCGTCGAGCCGTTCGACGTGAGCAGCCACAGCTCCGAGGTCGTCGCCGTCACCTGCTTGAGGATGAAGACGTCCGCCTTGTGGTCGCCGTCCGCGTCACCCGCCGCGATCTGCGCGTACGGCGCCGAGAGCGTTCCGCTCCACATCGTGCGGGAGCCGAACGCGCTGCCGCTCGAGATGTAACCGTCGACCTTCGCCGTCGCGCCCGAGTACTGGTAGAGAGCGAGCGCGTCGGCCTTGCCGTCGCCGTTGACGTCGCCCATCGCGACCTTCATCGCCGGGACGTTGGCCCGTCCACGCCAGTACTGGCGGTTGGTTAGAGCGTAACTCGCCGAACGTACCGCCGAGCTAGCCCGCGCGCCGACCTCGGCCAGAGCCTTCCCTACCGCCGGAGCGCCTTGCGCCACCAGCGGGACGGCGCTCACAAGGAGCAGCGCCACAACGACTGCGGACGCCCAGCGCTTCGCGCGGCGTCCGCCATTGCCGTTCGTATCCATTATGGGTCTCCTCTGCGAGTAGACGCGCCGCCCACGGAACGCGCGGCGGGTATGCATTCTACTCTCTTTCTCACCCACTTTCGACCCTCAGTCATCGCCTCCGGCGGGCGCCGGTCGAGCGAAACGGTTCCTCACGAGCCGCGTCACGACCATGACGAACACGAAGACCACGGCGACCTCCGCGGCGAAGAAACCCACGATGTCGGCCGACTTCGAGTTCAGGACCGGGTTGTCTGGATGGAAGTACTTGGGCGTGGTCAGCAGGAGCACCCAGATCGCACCGCCGAGAGCCACGTCGAGCGCGGCCGTCAGACGCTTGTTCTCGAAGATGAGGTCGACCAGGAGCAGTGCGAGAGCGGCGAGGAGGACGCCTATCGTCATGTGCATCCGAGGCTCGGAGAGGAGGATGCCGCCCCAGGCCAGCTTCATCGAGATGACACCGAGCACGGCGTTGATCATCCACAGCGCCAGAGAGACGTAGCGGAAGGCCGCCGCCCAGGAGTAGAGGCGTTCCTGACGCAGGCCCAGATAGCCGACCGCGAAGATCGCGGCGATGCTGAACGTCGCGAGATTCACCCACGTCGAGGCGCCGTGGAAGAGGACGAAGCTCAGGAGGTCTCCGAGGGTGCGATCCGCGGGCGTCTCCGCCACGAGAAGGGCGGTGAGCGCTCCTGAGCCGATGAGCACGTACCACGACCCACGCTCACCGGTGCGTGAGGGCACTCGCATGATGGGAGGACCTTCCTCTCGCTCGGCCTTCGGCCAGGATGCGCACATGGTACCATCATCGCGGCGTGCCGGGCGCGCGCCGGTCCGCGCGCGTAGGCCTGAACCGCGGCGGACCCTTCTTGGAGTGAGCATGCCCACCGAACGACCGAACGGGATCGCCGCTCAGATGGGGCGCTATCTTCTCGTCGCCGTGGTCGCCGCGGCGACCGACACCGCCACCCTATGGGCGCTCGACAGGCTCCTAGGGGTGCACTACACCCTCGCCGCGGCCGCCGGGTTCATCGTCGGGCTCATCGTCAACTTCGGCCTGGCGAGATCGCTCGTCTTCGGACCGACGCGACTACCGGTAGCCGGCGAGTTCTCCGCGTACGCCGTCATCGGCGTCGTCGGGCTCGGCCTGACCGAACTGGTCCTCTGGGTGACGCACGGCCTCGCAGGCATGGACCTCCTCGCCGGTAAGGCGTTCGCCCTCGGGATAGTCTTCTTCTGGAACTTCTTCGCCCGGCGTCAGCTCGTCTACGGCCGGGCCGACACGGAAGGGGCCGGCGCGTGACCGAAGACGCGAAGCGCGTGGTCATCATCGGAGGCGGGCCGGCCGGGCTCACCGCGGCGTACGAGCTCTCCCGCAACGGGGCCGACGTGACCGTACTCGAGGCCTCCGGACAGGTGGGCGGCATCTCGCGCACCGTGGACTTCGAGGGGTACCGCTTCGACCTCGGCGGACACAGGTTCTTCAGCAAGTCCGAAGAGGTCGAGCGGCTTTGGGACGAGTTCATGGCCCCCGAGCGACTGCTCGTGCGGAACCGCCTCTCGCGCATCTACTACGGCGGCAAGTTCTACTTCTACCCGCTGAAGATCGGCAACGCTCTGAGCAACATGGGGATCGTCGCCTCCGGGCTCGTCCTCGCGAGCTACGCATGGGCGCACGTGAATCCCCGCCGTCCGGAGACCAGCTTCGAGGACTGGGTCTCGAACCGATTCGGACGACGCCTCTACGAGATGTTCTTCAAGAGCTACACGGAGAAGGTCTGGGGCATCCCGTGCACCCGCCTGAGCGCCGAGTGGGCCGCCCAGCGCATCAAGGGCCTCTCGCTCACCGGCGTGCTGCTCAACGCGCTCAAGGGCGGGCGCGGCAACACGGTGAAGACGCTGATCGAGCAGTTCCGCTATCCCCCGCTCGGTCCCGGCCAGTTGTGGGAGGCATGCGCCACGAAGTGTGTCGCGGCCGGCGTGGACCTCCGCATCGGCGAACGCGTCACGAGGATAGCGCGCGCCGCCGACGGCCGCGTCAGTGGAGTCGTGACCACCGACGCGTCCGGCGCCGTGAAGCGGCATATCGCGGACGACGTGCTGAGCAGCATGCCCATCCGCGACCTGTTCGCATCCATCGAAGGGGCGCCCGAGGAACTGCGCGATCGCGCGAAGAACGTCAAGTACCGCGGCTTCATCGTGGTCGCGGTCGTCTTCGACGAGCCCGACCTCTTCCCCGACAACTGGGTCTACATCCACGCCGGCGAGGTGAAGGTCGGTCGGGTGCAGAACTTCAAGAACTGGAGTCCGCACCTCGTCCCCGATCCCGGCACGACATGTCTGGGCATGGAGTACTTCGCGGATCCCGGCGACGACCTCTGGACTTCGCCCGACGCCGCGCTCATCGCGCTCGCCGAGCGCGAGGTCCGCGAGATCGGGCTCGTGAAAGCGGGTACGGCGCTCAAGGGCGCCGTGGTCCGCGTGCCGGACGCCTACCCCGTGTACGAGACCGAGCACGATGCCTTCTTCGCCCCGCTGCGCGAATGGCTCGACACGGTCCCCGGCCTCGCATGCATCGGGCGCGCCGGTCAGCACCGCTACAACAACATGGACCACTCGATGATGACGGGACTCCTCGCCGCGAGGAACGTCCTCGACGGCGGACATCGCGACGTCTGGTCGGTCAACACGGATGCCGAATACCACGAGGAGCAGCGATGAGCCCGAAGAGCGCCCGCCCTGCCGAGACGTCCGCGAACGGCTCCCCGGCGGCGCAGTGGTTCCTCATCGCCGTACTGCTCGTCGCGATCTTCTCGGTGAGCGCCGCGGCCCGCCTCCCGAACCTCGGCCGGCCGCTCGCAGAGCATCACGAGTGGCTCACGGCGACCGTCCTGCGCAATCTGGACATCTGGTGGCAGGAGGGAGCGCTGCGCGACGGCTTCCAGCCGATCTTCTCGTACACGCTCCCTGCCGACAAATGGATCAACGACCAGGCGAGCGAGCACTTCGACTCGAAGGGGAACTACTACTACACGTCATACGGGCCCTTCGCGTACATCGCGCCGTATGCCGTCTTCAAGGCCCTCGGCCAGCGTCCCTCGCCGTTCGGGCTCGAGCTGTTCAACATGGTCTTCCACTTCATCTGCTCCGTGTTCATCTTCCTCATCCTGTACGAAGTGCTCAGACCGAAACGGGCGGTCGAGTTCGCCGCTCCGCTGCTGGGGTTCGTCTTCTACGTCTTCGCGCCGGAGACCCTCTGGTTCCAGTCGAACGTGTACATGTCCGACACGTTCGTGCAGGTCTTCTTCATCGTCGGGATCTGGCTCTTCTTCCGGTTCTCGAGACACCCCGACTCGAAGTGGCTCTACCCCATACTCATCGGCGTCGACGTCTTCCTCATGACGTGGACGGAGTGGATCGGCATCTTCTTCGCGGCGGTCGTGGGGATCTATGCCCTCGCGAACTGGCGCAAGCCGCCGATGCGCAGGCTGTTCGTGGCGGTCGCCGCCGGAGCGGCCCTCGCGGTGGTCCTCTTCTTCGCGCAGTACTCGCTCATCAGCGGCGTCGGCGGGCTAGTGAGATCGTCGCTGGATAAGTACAAACTCCGCTCCGGCGTCACCGGCACCTCGGTCCTGCGCTGGGACGACCCGGAATCCTGGATCCGCATCGGGACCCACTACAAGGGCGGGTATGCGCCTTTCCTCGTGCTCGCGGTCTCGCTGGGGCTCGCGACGTACGCGATGCTGTTCGTGGAGCCCGCGCGCGAGGCAAGGCCGCTCGGGGCGCGCGCGAAGACCGCGCTGCAGTTCGCCTTCCTGCCGGTCTTGCTGCACCACATCGTCTTCTTCGACTTCACCGCGAACCACGACTTCTCGGTGCTGAAGACAGCGGTGCCGCTCGCGCTCGTGCTCGCATTCCTCTTCGAGGAGATCCGGCGCGGCGTGGAGCAGGTGGACCCGAAGAACCTCACCGTGGCCGTCACCGTGCTCTTCCTGGTGGCGACGGGCTTCGCCGCCTCGCGCGGCCTGCACGACTACCGCAACCAGGAGATCCTGTTCCGCCTCGGCGCGTACAGGCAGATCGGCGAGCGGATCAAGCGCGAGGCGAAACCGGACGAGGTCGTCTTCATCAAGCGGCTGGCTCCGTGGTTCACCATCAACCCGCAGATCGTCTACTACGCGGGCCGCAACATCACGATGTGGGGGACCGAAGCCGACGCCGACGCGTTGCTGAAACAGACCGGCTCGCGCAAAGCGCTCGTCGTCATCATCAACGCGAACGGCTCGATGAGCATCGAGCACTACGCGCCAAAGACGCCCTAGCGCGCTCCGGCCCTCGTCACATCATGTAGAGCATGTAGTAGACCGCTATGCCCGACAGGCCCGAGGCGAGGTAGGACCACACCGCCCAGACGCCCGATCGGGCATGCTTCGGCGCGTACTCCTTCGAGAGGCCGTAGGTCCTGCGCCCCTTGCCGCTCGTGCCCTGGCGGATGCCCTTCACGGTCAGCACGATCCCGAGGACGAACGCCACGGACGAGATGATCGAGTGCACCATGACGACCGGCAGGTAGACGGCGAAGAAGAAGGTGTCGTGCTTCGGGAAGAGGACGGTCGGCTCGAGTACCCTACGCAGCATATAGACGACGAGGAAGCCGACGTCGACAACGACGGTGACGAGCATCAGCCAGTGATGGCTCCAGCCGCGATGCTTGCGGCCGTACCACCACCCGACGACGATCATCCCGACGATGATCGTCTCGAGGATGAGACTCACGTCGGAGAGCAGCGTCGCCCTAGTGCCGAGGAACCCCGTCATCGAACACTCCCTTCGTCTGCGGCCATGTCCGGAAGACGGACCGTGAACGTGGAGCCGCGCCCGATCTCGCTCTCGACCGCGATGCTGCCGCCGAGCAGTTCGGCGAGGCGCGCCGAGACCGTGAGACCGAGACCGGTGCCCGCGGGCTTGCCCGCCACCCGGGAGTGTACCTGGTGGAACTCCTCGAAGACATGCTCGATCTCGCCGGCGGCGATGCCGATGCCGGTGTCCGCGACGCGGAAGACCATCTCCGGGCCCTCTCGCTCGACCGTCAGGGTGACGCCGCCCGATACTGTGAACTTGAGGGCGTTGCCCACGAGGTTGTAGAGGATCTGGCGCAGCTTCGTCTGGTCGGTCGAGAGGGGTCCCTGGTCCGCGCAACCCTCGGTGCGCAGGTAGAGCCCACGCGCATCGGCGAGCGGGCGCATCGATCCCACCACCTGGGTGCAGACCTCGCCGATGTCCACGGGCGCGACCGAGACCTTCATGCGACTCGCCTCGATGCGTGAGAGGTCGAGGATGTCGTCGATCAGCTCGAGCAGGTGCTTACCGGAGTTGTTCACCATCGTGAGCTGCTTGCGCTGCTCGGCGTTGATCTCGCCCGCCATTCCCTCGAGCATCAGCCCCGAGAAGCCCAGGATCGAGTTGAGCGGAGTTCGCAACTCGTGACTGACGTTGGCGAGGAAGCGTCCTTTCGCCTCCGTCGCCTCGCTCAGTTCCGCATTGCGTGCCTGGAGCTCGACCGTGCGATCGTCGACGAGTTCCTCGAGGTGCGAGCGCTCGTCCTCCAGCTCGGCCAGCGCCTGCTGCACGCTCGCGAGACTCTCCTGCAGTCGGCCCGCCATCACGTTGAAGGCCTCGGTGAGCACGGCGACCTCGTCCCGGCCTTCCACTGGAAGGCGCTCGAACCCGCCCTTGGCGCCGAACCGATCGGCAGCCTCGGTGAGGCGATCGAGCGGGTGCGTCACGAAACGAGAGAGCCAGACGACGAAGAGGATCTCGGCGAGCACGGCCGCGATGGTCAGCGCCACCGCCTGGAGTATCACCACGCGCGCGGCCGCGACCTCGGAACGCATCCCCATACCGACGTGGACCTCGGCCTGCGTGCCCGCGAGCAGCCGCCGTCCGACGTCGACGACGGGCCGGTCGCCGAGGCTCAGCTCACGCGCCCCGTCCCGACGCGCAACGGGAACCACGTTCGCGTCGACGAGTCCGAGGGGGAATCCGCCGGAAAAGGTATGTGCGACGACCTCTCCGTCCAGCCCGATGACGTAGACGTACTCCACATCCGGGTCCTCGGCCCGGAACGCCTTGATGACGTCGTGGACGCGCACCGAGTTGTCGGCGATCACGTCATCGGCGACCGAGAGTGTCAGTTGCGCGGCGGTCGCGACTCCGCGAGATCTGAGAGCTGCACGCAGCTGGTCGGTCGCCACCCGCACCGTACCGTAGGCTAGGAGGACTCCCGTCAAGGCGACAGCCAACGCGCCCCCAAGGGCGAACTTCGCCCACAGCTTCACGGCAGCGGCTCCTCGTCCCCCAACATATCGAGACGGCGCAATGCGGTCTCGACCACATCGTAGTCACGCGGTCCGGCGGCGACGAACCCCCGGGGCATCTCGGTCCTCTCCCAGTGGTAGAGACCCGCTCTGTCGCGCCCCGCCGGACGGAACGCGACGAGGGCCCGCTGGATCGCCTCGGCCGTCGCGGTCGGGAAGCCCGCGCGCACCGCCAGTCCGCTCGTCGGGTACTCCCCGGAGAACGCGACGATGCGCAGCAGGCCCTCCTTCGCCAGGTCGCCGGCGAGCGTGTCCTGCAGGCCGCCGGCGTCGTAGCGGCCCGACGAGACGGCCTCGGCGCACGCCTGGTGCGAGCCGGTGAACTCCCAATCGCCCAGATCCGAATCGCGCACGCCGGCGTCGAGCAGCATGATCTCCGGGATGAGGTGTCCCTGGGTCGAAGACTCGGCGCCGAAGGCGAACGAACGTCCCATCAGATCCGCCAGCTCGCGCACCGGGCTGTCCGGGCGCACCACGATCGCCGCCCGGTAGTTGTCCTCGCCCACCGCGTTGATCCCGCGCGCCAGACACCGTGCGCCGTACCGGTCCTGCGCACGGACGAAGCTCACCGCCCCGACGAACGCGACGTCGACGACGCCGCGGCCGAGGTTGTCGACGATGCTCTCGCTCTTCTTGGTGAAGCGGAGCTCGAACTCGCGCCCGGTAGCGCGATGGAGATACGCCAGGAAAGGCGCATAGATGCGCGCCTCTTCGTAGGGATCGAGCCGAGGATCGAAGCCGACCTTGATGGTGGCCGGCGCGCCCGCGCGACGCGCCTTGACGGCGCCGACGGCACGTCGTTCGAGGTCCACCCGGAGCCGCGGCGTGCCCGCGCAGCCGCAGATCGCACCGGCCGCGAATGACGCGACTAGCGCCACCGTCACGAGCCGATGCGGCAGGGACCACCTCACGGCACCATCATCCCCCGGGGCCTGAGGCCGGGCAACCGTCCCCTTCTCGCGCGAGCGGCAGCACGAGCGAGAAACTCGAGCCCTCTCCCGGTCGGCTCTCGGCGGCGAGCCGCCCTCCCATCCCGCGCGCGACGCGGTCGCAGAGGACGAGACCGAGGCCGATGCCCGGCGTCTTGCCTCCGCGCTCCGGTCCGACCTGGTAGAACCCGGCGAGGATGCGGACGAGATCGTCGGGCACGAGACCGATGCCCGTGTCTTCGACCGCGAGAGTGGCCGTCTCGGCATCGTGCGACGAGAGAAGGGTCACCGTACCGCTCGATGTGAACTTCACCGCGTTGTCGAGCAGGTCGAGGACGGCCTGGAGCACGCGCGCGCGGTTGCCGCACAGACGCGCGTCGCCGGAGTCCTCGCTGACCACGAACCGGAGCCCGTGCTCGTCCGTCCAACGCCGGCCGAAGACCACGGCCTCGGCGACGATCTCGGAGAGCGGGAACACCTCGATGGGCTCGTCGACGCGTCCGGGCTCCATGCGGGAGAGCGCGAGCACGTCCTCGACGAGCATCCGGAGGCGCTGCGCGGCGCCGTATACGAAGCCCAGCTGGCGTTGCTGCTCGTCGTTGACCTCACCCGCCAGTCCCTGGAGAAGGACGCCGGTGAACCCGATGATGGAGTTCAGGGGCGTGCGCAGCTCGTGGCTGACGCTCGACATGAACCTCTCGGCCGCGTCGCCCGTGCGCTCGAGCTCCGCGACCCTGACCGCGCAACTCAGGTCGCGGGCGACGGTGATCACGTGCGGACGCCCGTCGAGCGACAGCCGCCTGGAGTGCAGCTCGAGCGGGAACGTCGAACCGTCCTTGCGCAGACCCAGGGTGCACATGAGCAGCACCTCTTGCGAGCGGGTGACGTCCGACACGGGGGGCTCCCCCATCTTCGAGCGAACGTCCACGTCCATGGGACCGAGCGCGAGCAGTTCCCGGCGCTCGTAGCCGAACATCTCGCACGCGGCATCGTTGACTTCGACGAAGTGCGTCGGCTGCCCGGAGTCGTCGACGCCGTGGACGAGGACGCCGTCGCTCGCGTTCTGGAAGACGGTGCGGAACCGCTCCTCGCTCTCGACGAGTTCGCGGCGAGCCTCCGCCTCCCGCGAGACGTCGATGACAGTCCCGGCCGTGCCGAAGTACTCGCCCTGATCGTCCACGAGCGGGATGATCTCGCCGGAGCAGTGGACCCGCTTGCCGTCGCGAAAACCCATGCCCACGGAACGGAGCTGCTGCGGCTGGAGCGACTGGCGGGCGCGCAGGTAGACGTCGGCGAAGCGGCCTTCGCCCTCGATGCTCGACGGGAGCATGTCCCGAAGGGGATGCGTGCCGACTGCGCGCTCGACGGGAACGCCCGTGATGACGGCCATGCGAGGGCTCCAATAGATCACGCGATCGTCGCGGTCGACGATCCAGATGCCGATGAAGCTCGCGTCGACGATGCGCCCCATGAGCGCGCCGTCGGACCACGGCGGTCGTTGTTCGATCCCCACCGGTACCCCCCTTGATCCGGCGACGCGGTGGAGACGTCGCCCCAAAGGACTATACCGTCGTTGCGGCGCGAACGGGCGACTCGTTCCGACGAACGGGCTGATATTCTGGAGGTATCGGCGACCGAGGGAGGATGCGATGCCGATGAGACCGCCGCACCACTCGCTGCCCGACGACGCCGCGGACTCGATGTACCAGGGGCGCTGGACCGAGACGGTGCCGCCTCGCGTGGCGGTCTACCCCGAGACGGGGGACTCCGCCGCCGACGCCGAGATGCTGGAGCAAGCGGGCATCGAGCGGCTCACGTACCGGCCGGAGGACGGCAGCGGCTTCGCGTTCCCGGGGCTCGAGGGGTTGCTGGAGAGGTTGGGGTAGAGGGAGTGGCGGGTCAACCCACGATCTCCTCGAGCAACGAGTCGGCCTGTCGCAGGCAGTACTCCCGGACCGTCTTCCAGTCGTGGTCGGCGAGCATCACCGGATCGGGCTCGGCCTCTGCTTCCTCGAAATACGCGAGGCTGCGCAGCACGTGCACGGGGTTGACCTCGACGGCAGGCATCTTGCGGGGCAGCGCGGCCAGGAGTTCCCGGATCGTGAGACCCGTCCGTCCTAGGTGGTAGAGGTCGATGAAGTCCTTGCGGCTGCCGCGCTGGGCGACGGCGACGAGCTTCATGCAACCGATGTCGAGAAGGCCGGCGACCGGCACGGCGAACCGGCCCCGCGCTAGCTCTTCGAGCAGCATGTACGGATAGTGGAAGAGGCTCACGCGCACGCCCGCGACCGAACCGACGAACGTCCCGGGCTCTGCGCGGTCGATCACGACGGTGCCGCAAGCGGTCAGCGCCGGCGCGACCGGCTCCCAGGACCACGGGCGCTCGGTGAACAGGTCGAGGTCGTCGGACAGGCGATGGCCGAGCTGCAGCGCGAGACCCGTGCCGCCTGCCAGGTAGAAGCCCGCGAGTTCCCGCTGCTCGCCTAGGCGCGCAAGCGTCTCCCGCGTGGCAGGTGACAGCGACTCCTCATGCAGCGGTCCCACGGCGCCTCCCGAGCAGTTCGGACCAGGCCGCGGCGACGCGATGCGGGAGCGCGCGGTCGTGGGCGGCGAACTGTGCGAGCCGATCCTCGCCGTAACGGCGGAAGAGCCAGGCGACCTGCGCCGGCCGGCCCGCCTCCAGGACGCGCCGGATGATGAATCCGGCGTTGCGCTCCTCGTCGAGCGCGGACAGGTCGACGTCCCAGATGACGGAGGAGAGGTCGGGCCGCGCCAGACCGCCGGCGAGGCGCTCGACCTCCGAGAGCGGGACTAGCGTGACGCGCTCGGAGACCCTGGTCGCCCCGAGGCGCCCGGACGCGATCCAGTCGCGCACGGTCCGCGGAGTGACCCGCAACAGGCGTGCCGTCTCCTTGACCGTCACCGTGGGGCACATGGAAGTCTCCTCGTGGTGGGATGGGGGAGATTATAGCACGGTCTAGGTGCGAAGTTTCCGTTATTTCCGTTACTCGCGAGGTGAGACTGAGCGTCTTTGACTCGCAGCGTGGTATCGTATATGATACCGTAATGGTCAGAAGAGTCGTCATCGACACCTGTGTGTTCGTCTCGGCGCTACGTTCGTCCCGAGGCGCTTCGCATCGCCTCTCGATGTTGATCGGCGGGACGGAGTTCGAGATCGCCCTGTCAGTTCCGCTCGTCCTCGAGTACGAGAGCGCAGCGAAACGCATGGCATCCGAGACCGGGCTGTCGAGCGGGGACGTCGACGACATCCTCGACTACCTGTGCAGTGTGGCTCACCTGCAAGAGATCCATTTCTTGTGGCGCCCGGTCCTGAAGGATCCAGGAGACGACCACGTGCTCGAACTCGCGGTCGAAGCGGAATGCGACGTCATCATCACCCACAACACCCGGGATTTCGTCGGTTGCGAGGACTTCGGAGTCAAGGCGATGACACCCGGAGAGTTCCTGCGAGAGATAGGTGGTGCCCCGTGAGCACGATCAGCCTGCGTCTGCCGGAGTCGCTACACAAGAAGGTACGCGAGCTCGCGAAGTCCGAAGACGTCTCAATCAACCAACTCATCACCACGGCGCTCGCCGAGAAGATGTCGGCGCTGATGACCGTGGACTACCTGCAGGAGCTAGCCGCCCGCGGCGACCGCGCCAAGTTCGAGCGCGCGATGTCCAAGGTCCGAGACACCGGCCCCGATGAGAAGGACGTCTGATAGAGCGGGACCTACTCCGCGAGTCGCCGCACGCCAGCGATCACGGATCCGACGGCTTCGGTGAGGGACTCCGTTCCCCGGTCGGCCCATCCGCGAAGATCGCCGACATCGGTGTCGAGACCCTCGCTCGCAAGAGCGTCACGCTGGGACTTCAGAACCTCCGCGAGACGCACCCACTCGGCGTCTTCCGAGAGCCCGGCAGGACGCAGCGCGTCCAGCAATGCGACCAGCGCCGGCCACACGCGCACCCAGTCCACATACGTGGGCGCCGGTACACCGACGTCCCGCAACTCACCCGCCAGCCGATACAGTGTCCGGCGGCCGTCAGACCGCTTCTGAGCGAGTCGCGCATCCGCGAGCTCCGACAGGTACTCGGCTACCGGCGCCTGATTGTAGGCCGCGCGTTCCGCGATCAGCCGGCCGTGCGCCCACTCGTGCGTCCACAGGTAGGTGAGCACCTCCGCACGCGCGCCGGGACCCGCGAGCGCTCGCGCCCTGAAGCGCATGCACGCCGGCTCCGCCGCGTCCGGCGATCGCGACATACCGCGCAGCTCCGGACTCGAGCGCAGGAAGCCGGAGCGCTCGAACAGATCGTCGGTGCTCGCCCAGTTCGCGGTGTCCTCACCCGCAGAGCGAAAGAGCGGCTCGGCGCTATATTCGCCGGCTTCCTCCTGGGCTAGGACCCCCGCCCAGGCGAGCTGACGGAGGCTCGACCTCGCCCCGTACTTCGCTGTCACCTCCGCGACCACACCGAGCAGCCTTCGCTGGTCGCCCGACGTGCGTCTGCCGAGTCGCCGGAGGCGCGCCATGTCCAGCAGCCGTGCGTTCGCGGCCACCCAATCGAGCATCTCGTCGAACAGGCGAGCGTCCGATCGACCGACGGCGAGAGTCGCGAGCGTGAGCGCCTCGGGGTCGATGATCGTCCGCCGGCTCGCCCGCACGCCCGCGACACCCATCCCCGTCCATTGGCTCCAGGCGAGTTCGAGCACAGCGTCTACGAGCCGGTCGTACAAGCTGCTAGTCCCCATCGGAGAACACCTCCGCAGCTCGATCGCATCCGTAGTGACGCAGGAGTCCCTCGAGCATCGTCCGACTGTTCTGTCCGGTCATTATGACCGTTACATGCAGTCAGTGCAAGGCAGACGCCGCGTCCGAGCCCCATCATGTGCCGACCGTCAACACCGCGCCAGCCAGGAGCACGACCCCGTCGGCAAGGACTCGGCTAGGAGCGAGCGAACATGACCAGAGGCTCGAAGTCGGCGTGCTGGTCTGCTCGCCGCAAAGCCTCCAGGTACGCGCTGCGTGCGGCGCCTTTCTCGCTCAGATCCTGAGCTCCCCACGTGAACACCGGCCGCCCAAGAGCCGCAACCAGGAGATCGGCCGCCAGCCGGGAATGCCGGCCGTTCCCATTCGGGAACGGATGGATCGCCACAAGGCGGTGATGGAAGCGGACCGCCAGCTCGTCCGGAGACCAAGGCAGCCTCTCAGGGTCCGCCGTCTGAACGAGCACGTCGGCCAGCAAGTCACGAACCTGGGTCGGGATGTACGGCCAATGGGCGCCCATGTTCGTATCGTGCTGCCTGTAGCTACCCGCCCACCTCCAGACGTCACCGAACATGCGCCTGTGGAGGTTCCGCATCGACTCGTCGGTCATCAGCGAGGCGAGACCGCCCGGGCCGTTCTTCGATGAAGCCCATGCGATCGCCTTCGCAATGTTCTCCTGCTCGGCGATGTTCAGGTCGGCCCGCGTCGCCACCCATGTCGGGATCAGCCCTTCGGCGTCCCCGGGGTCGACCGGGGTGGCGCCTTCCGGCTCGTCGAACAGACCGGACGTGCTCACTTCTTCGCGCCTCCTCGCGACCAGAGTCGCCCCGAATCCATGACCGCCTGGAGTTGCGCTTCGAGCGAGGAGGGCAGCACCTCGCCTTCTTGTGCCTCTAGGGCCATCGTCTGGTGGACCCGGCCCATCTGTTGGTCGAGAACCGTTCGCGCCTGACGTTGAACGGTCTCCTCGAGACTGGTGTTGGGGATGAAGGCGTACACCAGCGTGCAGTCCATCGCCTCGGCGGCGCGACGAAGCGAAGACAAGCGGATGCCGCCCGTCTTCTCCTTCTCCTCGAGGGAGCGGACGGAAGCGCCGCTGATGCTCATGCGAGCCGCCAGATCCGCGGCAGACATACCGAGCGCATCTCTCAAGGCGCGGATCCACCCGAGCCGAGGCGGGGCATATAGCGACGGCGGCCCCATCGGGACGAGGCGTCGATCGAGTACTTCACGGGCCCTTCGGGCACCTTCACGTGTAGCCATCAGAGACTTCTTTCTCTATTGCGCTGTCCGTAATGGTGAGTATATTCGCTATTTGGCTCGGGTCAATAGAGGATATGTTCGCTCTTTCGCTGGTGGCTGCTCTGCCAGTCGATCGGCATCGACGCCGCACGGCTGATCGCCGAGCCGAACCTCTTCGGCCCGATACTCGAGGACTTCGTCGCCACCGAGCTGTTCAAGCTGCTGGAGACGAGCGCCGTGCGGGCCGACGTGCTCCACTTCCGCACCGGCGACCGCGAGGTGGACATCGTCCTCGAAGACCGCCGCGGTCGCATCGTGGGCATCGAAGTGAAGGCCTCGGACAGCCCCGGACGGGAGGACTTCCGGGGCATCGAGGCGATGCGGGACATGCTCGGCGAGCGCTTCCACCGGGGCATGCTGCTGCACACGGGGACGGCGGCGGTGCCGGCGGGCGACCGGCTGTGGTCAGTGCCGGTGGACGCGCTGTGGAGGGTGGGGTAAGGGAATCAACCCGGCTAGCCGGAGGCCTCGCGTAGAGAACTCGCGGCTGGAGTTCTCCCGGCCGTCGGCCAGGAGACACTACTCATCAGAGCAGGGCGATTAGCTCGTCAATCACTTGGTCGGGCTTACGTCTCAGTTCGCACTCCCAGACGGTGACGACCGTCCATCCCTCCGCCTCGAGATCTGCGACCTGCCGAGCGTCGCGTGCTTCGTTCGCGACGAACTTCGCCTCCCAGAACTCGGCGTTGGACTTCGGCGCCGACGGGCCACAGTACGGGCATCGGTGCCAGTAGCAGCCGTTCACGAAGATGGCCACCTTTCGCCCTGGGTACGCGATGTCCGGCCGACCGGGCGCCTTCTTCCAGTGCAGCCGATACCCGGGGTAGCCAGCTTCGCGCAGCAGGCGGCGCAGCCGCATCTCCGGGCCCGTGTTCTTGCCGCGGTTCGCCTGCATCGTGCGGCGAACGGTGGATGACGAGGCCTGTGGGTTTGGTGGCAGCAGCGGCATATCAGCCCTGCGCGGTCGGCGTCTTCAGTTTCGCAAGGTCCTCGGCCAGTACTCGGCCGATGCTCTCCACGACTCCGACGACGAGGGCATTGCCCATACAGAACGCGCGCTTGCCGTCGGACAGTCCCTCGGTCCAGTTGTCAGGGAAGCCGTTGAGGCGCTCGAGTTCCACGGGGGTCAGCCGACGGTAGCGTCCGTCGGAAGCCTGGATGACATGCTTGAATCGCGAAGGAGCGGTACCGCCTTCGCCCGTGAGAACAGTGCGCGAAGCGCGGTCATCGACCGGATCGGGAAACGGCAAGGCTCCCTCGGAGTAGCGGTATGCCGTCCCGCTCGCCGAGTGCAGGCGCTCTTCGCTCTTCGCCCCCTTGAGATACCGCCACGTCCCGGGCGCCGGATTCTCGGGATCGCCGACCTTCTCGTCCGGCACGAAGAACTGGTCGGGGACTTCGGTGTCGTCAACGAGCACGGAGCGAAGCGTCGCTGTCTCCTGATCGTTGGTCGACACGACCGCGCGCGTCCACACATCACGACACAGCATCACGCCGGCATTCAGGAACTCGCCGACTCCAGGCCCGAACCGCTCGGAGACCTCGTGCGCCGCCCCGGAGATCACGAAGTCCTTCGGGTGAGTCGCGACTCCGTTGGGTGAGGTGGCCGGCAGCGCTCGAGCCAACACGCCCTCGCCGACGATCCACGAGAAACCGTCGAACCCGCCTGCGCCGAACTGCCTATCCACCAGCTGCCCGACGATGAACACGCGGCGGCGGCGCTGCGGGAATCCGTATTCCGCTGCGTTCACCACGCGCCACTCGACGAGGTAGCCAAGGTCCGACATGGTCGCGAGGATTATCGCGAAATCGCGTCCGCGCTGGTTGGCCGGGGACTTGAGCAGCCGGTCAACGTTCTCGAGCATGACGAATCGCGGACGCTTCTCCTTGAGAATGCGGTGAATCTCCCACCATAGAACGCCCTTGCGGCCCCGGATTCCCTGGGCCTTGTTCAGAGGCTTGGCGACCGAGTAGTCCTGGCACGGAAACCCGCCGACGAGCAGGTCATGATCGGGAATGTCGGAGGCGAGGACCGTGGAGATATCGCGATTGTCGTGGGTGCCGTCCGCAAAGCGCGAGCAGTAGCAGTCGAAGGCATGCTGGGTCTTGGTGCTCGGCTCCCACTGGTTCGCGTAGGTCACGCGCCACGACCCGGCTGTGTCGCCATGCCTGCGGAACTTCTCGGGCCGACCCTCGAGACCGAGACGGAAACCGCCGACACCGGCGAACAGTTCGACGGCCGTACCCACGGGTTGAGGCAACGCCTCAGGAACGCGCTTCGCGCGTGCGCTCACGGTCTGGCCCCTTTCGGTCTTTCATGGCTCGCGATCGCCGATTGGCGTCGTGGCGGTGAAGACTCGACCTCACTGGGTCACTGGCATCGTACTACGTGTTCGCCCTAGGATCAAGCCCCAAACCGAACACTAGTTCGCGGGTCTGACACGGTATCAGAGACCGAGCTGATTCTTGATGTAGGAGCCGTTCAGCCAGAAGGACTTCCGGCACGCGAGACCTCCGGTGGGGGTCGGGATCACGTCCCGAGAATCCCGACCGTGAGGCCGGACATGACACACGGGGTTCTCCGACTTCTTCGGCAAATAGTCCGCCTTGTCCTCTTCTATGCGCGACTGCGTCTCATCGAAGCACCGGCGCGCCGGTCCCTCGATGTCGCTGATCGGCATCGTCCAGAACCGGGTGCCGACGAGCGTCGGGGCATCATCGCGGTCGAGCTGGTAGATCACGAAGAAGAAGCGCTTGTCGAGCGCCCCGCGCAGGTCGCTCGACTCCCAGTCCTGCTGGACGAGGTCGCAGTAATCGAATGCGCGGAACGGCAGATCCTCCTTGGGTCGCCCGCTCGGAAGCAGACGCATCGTCTTGACCTGGATATCCGCCTTCTCGAACTCGGCGATCTTGTCCTTGTCCCCGACGCCGAGGATTCGATTCGTCAGCACCGCGTAGAAGTTCTTCGCGTGGCGTTTCGCCTTGAGGCCGACGATGTCCGCGATCTCGTCTGCCGTTTTCCCGATGTAGGGCTCGAAGCGGGAAGCGACGACTTCCTCGAGTGGCCGGCCGCGGACCACCTCGTCCACCGCGACCGACTTCATGCCGAGGCTGCCCTGCGCAACTGTATTCATGTAGGACTGCTTCAGGGAGAATGCGCGAGGCTTGGCGGCCTCAGCGGAGAACGGCTGCCTTCGCCGTGTAGTCGAGTCCGAACTCTTGGTGCATGCCCCCAGATACAGGGTGTCGCCTTCGGAGAGCTCGTGCGCCTGGCCAGCCTTGACCTTGGCGACGATGGTCTGCCAGTCCCGGCGGATGATCTCCAGGTCTTCCGGCGGAAACTCCCAGAGCCGGACGATCTTGATGACGAAGTCGCGCGGGTCCTTGCCCTGCTCGTGCAGGTAGAACACCAGCAGCAGATGTGAGTTCTTCTTGAGGAAGCTGCTCGACTCCCATTCCTCGGTCACGACCGTCATGTAGTCGATCATCCCGAGGACGAGCCGCTCCTTACTGATGAGCCGAGAGCCCGAATGCTTCAGGGGTGTCGCCTTGAGCTCGACTCCCGCCTCGGCGAAGTCCGGCTCCGGTCGGCTGTTCGGCTCGTAACCGAAGTAGTGCCGCTCCAAGACCGTGCCGAAGCCGCCCTTGTTGGAGGAGAAGTCGATGGTCGGCGGAAGGTCGTCGAGGGCCTCGCGCAGGGAGCGGCCGACCAGACGCTCGGCGTAGGCCAGGATAGAAGAGGCCAGCGATGAATCGTAGTCTCGGGTTGATTTCATGTTTCCGTTCTCCTTGGCAGGCGCGACAACTGGTCGCGTCCAGACAACTCTCGAGTAGGGAGCTGGGTCGCACTCGCACAGTGTGTCGAGACCACAAGGTGATTGGCACCTACGCGATGTAGCCGCACTGGAGCAGATACCTCCATGGTTGGTCCGAATGAACGAGAACTGAGCACACAACCGGATTGCATAGATACTCTCTCAGAGGCCAGGTTCAAGGGGTCGTCGCAACGCCAGCTTCCTGAGCCGAGCGTAGCAGTTTGTCGAGCGCTTCTCCCGGCGTTCTCCAGCCAAGAGTCTTTCGGGGCCGGCCGTTGAGGGTGGCAGCGACTGCCGTGAGATCATCGACAGTGTGCCTGCTCAGATCCGTGCCCTTCGGGAAGTACTGGCGCAACAGTCCGTTGGTGTTCTCGTTCGTAGCGCGCTGCCAAGGGCTGTGCGGGTCACAGAAGTAGATCGGCATCCCGGTGTCGATGCGCAGTTGCGCGTGCTGTGACATCTCCGCGCCTTGGTCCCACGTGAGTGATCTGCGAAGGTGCTCAGGCATCTGCCCGATGGACGCAGCGATGGCGTCTCGAACGGCTAGTGCGCCGTGTCCGGCCAAAGCCGGACCGTTCTTCGTTCGGGGCATGTCGCCATGACCCTCCAGGCGCGGAAGGTGCAGCAGCATCGTGAAGCGGGTCGTGCGCTCGACGAGAGTTCCGATGGCCGAGCTGTCGAGCCCCAAGATGAGATCGCCTTCCCAGTGACCGGGGACCGCGCGATCTTCGATCTCGGCAGGTCGCTCGCTGATCAGAATCTCGGGTGAGACGAACTTCCTGCCCTGCGTTCGGGTTCGTGCTCGCGGCACGCGCAGCGCACGTCCGGTGCGGAGACACGCGGTCAGCTCACGGCGCAGAACGCCACGCCCCTGCACGTAAAGCGCCTGATAGATCGCCTCATGGGAGATTCGCATCGACTCATCATAGGGAAAGTCGAAGCGCAGCCGGTTGGAGATCTGCTCAGGGCTCCATGCCATGGCCCAACGCCGATCCTTTCGGCGACCGTGCCGCCGCCCGATCCAGGGAACGCCGGGGCCACCGACCGCCGTTCCGTCCGGCTTGCTGACCATCCCGGCTAGACGCTCCTGGACGTAATCGTGAAGGGCGTCGTTCGCGGCGAGCTTGGCGACCTTGGGCCGCTTGGCACGTCTGTCGGCGTGCCACTGCGCAGTGCTGGCTCGATACTCGAGATCGCCGTTGTGGGTCGCGGCGTTGCGTCTGAGCTCCCGCGAGACCGTCGACGGCGAACGTCCGAGTTCAGAAGCGATCTCGCGCACCCCGCGGCCGCGTGCGCTGAGGATGGCGATCTCTTCTCTCTCGGCAAAGGACAGGTAACGACCGGAAAGTGGAGCGAGGCTGATTGTTCGCATTCCGCCACCATGACGGAACAACCGTGCGCCGACCGCCGGTGACAAGCCAACGCAGGTAGCGGCGTCCTCGCTAGATCCTGGGTTCCGCAGCTAACTCCCGCGAATAGTCCGCGTTTGATGGGTCTAAGCTGCGAAGACGAGCGATCATGCGCAGAAACGGCGTGTATCTAGGCGTCCGTATTCCCGCTGGTCAGAAGCTTG
>JBAZZO010000017.1 GCA_041658765.1 Coriobacteriia bacterium
AATTCACGAAACGTGTATCTATGACATTTCGCGATTTCCGACTGGTCGCAAACCCCTGACCTGCACTTTTATCCTCGGACGTGGCCCAGAAGGGCAATTAGCTGCGGAACGCAGGCCTGGGGTTGCGGGTGTATCGTTTGAAGAGAAGTAGCGAGCTGCGCCAACACTGTCGATGCGCGCAATGGCAAGAGTGGCTACCGGGAGGTACCGGCCGGTCCGTGTCTGACGGAAGCATTGGAGTTGCCTGAGTGGTGACCACCTTAACGATTACGAGTCCTTGGCTGAACTGGGATACGGGTCTCTTCGTCGCTGCAGTCGTATCTGCCGGGGTTGCCTACCGTGGGTATCGGATGAAGCAGCTGCACTGCTTCGCTCGGGAGTTCGAGAGGAACGCGTACCATGCTCGCCTATTGAACGCTTCGAACAACGCGCGGCTTTTTGTGATTGCCGTCGATACTAAGTCTAAGTCCGGACAGCGTTTCCAGTATTGGCCGAACCGCGAAAACTGGAAAGACTGCCCGAATTGCGAAGGCTGCGAAGACCACGAACGCCGCGAGGATCACGAAGTCTACCCTGCCTGCAAAGGTCGCGAATCCAGAGCGGTTCTCCCGGCCCGGGAGGCGCAGGGAATCCTTCGCGAGTACGGGAGAGGACGTACGTGGGAGTTGACTTGGGACGAAATGCTCGGTCTAGGTCATACCCTGGGCGTTTACCGTGGCGTTGACCGTGGCGTATACCGTGCTGACATGGACAACTTCCTTGCGCTCGCCATGCGCATCACCTATTGGCTCGGGAGTGGTTGGCACTGGTTCAAGGACATGAGAGAGAACACGTGGTTTAGTTCGCCCGAGCACTCTAGGCTCTGCGAGCCCCGGTTGGGGTGTATGACGGCCTTCATTGATTGGCTGAAGAAGCGCAGGGCTCGACATGTTCTCGGCGTGTTCGGCTACCAGCTAACAGAGGCAATCCACTACCACCGTTTTGTCGCTTCGCGCATCGTCCGTGTTGTGTCGAAAGATGAGAAGGACGAAGCACAACAGACATGGGACTATTTCACCTACCCTGATTCCTACAACCTCTTCGATGAGTCCTACACCGCATTGTTCGAGTATCTCCTTGGAGCAACTCCAGCAACGAGAAAGAACTCCGGACCATTGGCAAAGGCGCATTTGTTCGAGGAGATAGTCAAAGAATCGACCGAGGAGTCGGTCAAAGAACAACGCTGGCCGACGATAGCCGTACTGAAGCTCTCTCTGCGAGAAGCTCCTGAGCCGCAGGGCGAACGCACAGTCGTGAACGCTTCGGGAACTATTGCCAGTCCTAGTACCCCTGAGCTGTAACAAGCGCCTCCACAATCGCCCACCAGACACACACGAGACCCGCCACCGTGGAAGACGAAGGTGGCGGGTCTCGTTCCGTTGCGACTGCGCCGTGTGCCTCGAGCTTGCGAGACGCCTCCCAGTCTGAATGTCTACCGGCGGGAACTCCCGGAGCGTATCGTGGAACGTAGAAGGCGGGACCTGTGTGACTAGGCGATCACGAGCCACGTCGACGTGGCTCGCCTGTCACGGGAAGGGGACGCTGTGAACCTCCGGGAGCTTGCGGAAACGGCGAAGAAGACGTGGCCGCTGGAGGATGATTCCGTGCTGGCGTTCGCTGCCGCCTGCTCACCCGAGCGCATCCTTGCTTTGTTGGACGTGGTGGAGGCGGCGGAGGGTACGCACGAGCTGAAGGTGTCCACCAAGGCGCGATGGTGGCGCGAAGACGGAATGGCTGGCGGTGCAGTAGCCGACCGGGAGCTGCGCGCCGCCCTCATCCGTTGGCAGGAGGTATCACGATGAATGCTCACGAACGCCTGCCAGCGGAAATCCCCGAAGCATGTCGCGTCACGCAGAAAGCGGGAGACGACCCGGGACCGTGTGCGCAATGAAGCCGGATCGTGCATCGCGGCCGCGCCCGTATCGGCATGTCGGTGCGAAGTGGACCGCCGGACTCCTGTTGTCGGCTGTGCTTTCCTTGTGTCTCGTAGCGGCATCCCTCGCCGCCGCCACCTCCGAGAAGGTCGTCGTCCCGGCGCTGTCGATCGCGATGGCAGCGGCCTTCAGCCCGAAGGGCCTGGACGACGCCACGGAGATCGCGAAGTTCGAAGCGATGCTCGCGAAGAGCCCTGAGGGGATTCGACCGATCGCGGGGATCGACGTGACGGTGACCGCGAAGGACCTCGCACTTCCTCCCCGTGAGATGCGGATCGCGTTCTTCGGCAAGATGGCGTTGCCGCTGTACCGCGGCGGGCCCGAGGCCTTCGGACGGCTCGCCACGAATCCCAAGAACAGCAAGAAGCTGGCGGACCAGGCCGGGCCGCTCGGCATCGTGAGCGCGTCGAACCACAACGCGCTGGTCGTGACCGCCGTGGTTCTGGGGTTCGTCGCCATGCTGCTCGCGGTGCCGCTCGTGCTCTTCAGCCGCGGCTCCGGGAGACTGGTGAGCGCGGGCATCGTCCTGATGGTGGCGAGCCTGCCGGGGTCGGCCGTCTTGACGCTGGCGCGGCTTGCGTCGAACCGACCTCCGCCTGCTCCCCCAATACCCGAGCAGGGCATCGGGGGTATGGCGTCCTACGTCGGAGCGCAGTGCCTGCCGGTCCTCCTGCCACCGATGCAGCGCGTGTTCCTGATGCCCCTGTTAGCAGGATTCGCGCTCCTTGTCGCGGCGGCGGTCGGATCGGTCGTTCGAATCGTTCGCGCACGTCGTGCCGTTCTGTCGGGCGAACCAGTTGGCCCCTCCGAAGATGCGCGGACGGGCCAGGAGTAGGATCTAGGCGTGCCGAAAGGAGTACTCGCGATGGAGAAGACGAGGACACTCACCAAGAACCTCGCCGTGATCGGAGCGGTGCTCGTGTGGTTGCCTATCTTGGCGCCCCTTCTGGCTACCGCACTCAGGATTGGCGGAGGCTCGTCGCAGGTCTACTGGTACGTGCCGGCCGCGCTCTTCCCGTCTGCACTCGTCGGTGGCTGGCTGCTCGTCTGGGCCGCGTCTCGTGCGCACTCGAGGCAAGGCCTCATCGGCTGGGGTCTCGCGGTAGCCGTGAGCGCGTGGGTGGCAGCTATCGCGATCGCGGTGGCCACCGGAATGGCTGCGGATGCGGCCGCGGTGACAGAGTCGGTGATGGCACTGGTGGTCGGGTTGATGGTCGCCTACGCGCTCGCCCTCGTGGAGATCGGCATGGCAGGGATCATACTGATGCGCGATGTCCTCAAGCGCGGCATCGGAGGCGAGGGTACCACGGCCCCCTCGGCGTAGTAGGGCGGAAGCTCACGTGGGAATACGCAGTCTGACAAGCAGAGGGAGCAGAGGATGGCATTGTTGGAGTGGAACGAGAGTCTGCGCGTGAACGTGGCGAACGTGGACGAGCAGCACCAGCAGCTCGTCCAGATGATAAATACGCTGCACGACGCCATGGCCGATGGCCGCAGCAAAGAGATCATGGGCGAGTTGATGGGTGGATTGATCCGGTACACGGTGATCCATTTCGGCACCGAGGAAGCCTACTTCGATCAGTTCGGCTATCCCCAGGCTGAGGACCACAAGGAACAGCATCGCCGCTTCGTCGCGCAAGTCGGAGATTTCAAGCAGGGCTTCGATGATGGACGACTCTTCCTGTCGATGGATGTGATGGACTTCTTGAGTGAGTGGCTTGTCGAGCACATCCAGGGCAGCGACAGAGCGTTCGGACCGTTCCTGAATCAGCACGGCGTCGTGTGAAGACCGGCTAGCGGCATATCTGTGATGATGGCGCGCTGCCCGGATTGTGGCGAGGTCTACGACGACACGGTGGATGACATGTGTCCTCGATGTGACTCCGGTAATGTCTGGTGGGACCACTTCGGTCTGTTCTGCATGTTCATCGCCGTCTTGACTCTGGTCGTCTTCGGTATGTGGCAGATCTGGACGCAATACGGCTAGTCTAGCCTCTACGCGCCCAGGTCTCGCTCGGAGTGGAAGCGGTACGTCCCGGCGATTGCGAGGACGACGATGGCCACCGACAGCGCGACGTAGAGCGGGTCGAGCCGTCCGTCCGCCATCAGCGTGGCGGCGTCGAAGTACTTGAACGGCGAGAGGTACTTCAGGAAGTCCAGCTTCTCGTTGAGGTTCACGAGATACGCCAGCATGAAGGTCAGGAACATGATCGAAGTCGCCCTCGAGGGCGCGGACTTCGGTCTCCTGGCGACTCCGGCCATCATCGCGCCGATCGAGAAGAAGATCAGCTGCAGGAAGAACAGGCCGGCCATCAGGACGAGGATGTCCCTGCTGGACGACTGCCCGTCCTTGCTGAAGTAGCCGACGAAGTAGAACGACGAGGCCAGAGTCGCGAGGTTGAAGACGACGACGTTGAACAGCCCGGCCAGGAGCTTCGCGGTCAGGACCGTCCCGCGGGGGACGGGCTTGGAGTAGAGGAACTCGGAGGTCTTGTCCCGCTCCTCTTCCGAGATGACGTTCGAACCCAGTAGGGCCGCGTGCACGGCGCCCATCAGCGCGATGTACATGAACAGCACGCCGTAGAAGCCGCTCGCCGTCGTGAGATCGAACCCGGACATCCCGAAGACCGTCTGGATCGCCTTGGGGAGCGCCGAGAGCATGTCCGTAGCGGATTGCCCTGCTCCCGAGTAGGCGGCGTACTTGCCCATACCCGAGGCGACCAGGGCCGCCATGCCGAGGCACCACCAGATCAAGCCGGTGCGGTGGGCCTTCAGTTCTCGCAGAAACATGTTCATGTCTGCCACCTATACCGCGGCGCGGACGTTCTTCTTGACGTAGATCGCATAGCACAGGGCGATCGCCGCTATGACGAACACCACCTCGATGACTAGGTATCTGCCTTCGAGGCCGACGTGATCGATGATGTAGTCGGCCTCGTAGAACTTGAACGGGGAGACGTAGCGGACCTTGTCGTTCTTCAACACGTCGCCGAGCATACCGACGATGTAGAAGGTGAAGACGGTCGGCAGGGACACCGAGACCACCGACTTGATCTTCGGGATGGCCACCGAGAACAGCGCCCCCAGCGCCAGGAACATCACCTGGACGAGAAGAAGCGTGGACGTCATCAGGAAGAAGGTCTTCGCGGCGAACGGTTCCTTGGCCACGGTCAGCGCAGTGAGATACGAGACCGCCGCGAAGACCGCGTCGGTGATGACGATCACCGTGAGCGCCGCGGCCAGCTTGGCGGAGACCACTCGAGTGCGGGTCACCGGCTTGGACAGCAGGAAGTCGGCGGTCTTGCCTGATATCTCCTTCGAGATGACGCCCGTACCGACGTTCATGGCCTGGATCGCTCCCGCTAGGATGGCGAAGCTCAGAAGATACCCGTAGAAGCCGTAGATAGTGAAGAAGTTCCCCAGTGAGATGTTGAACGCGGTCCTCAGGGCTGGAGGCAACTGGCTGAGGAGATTCTTGGTGGCCGCTACGTCCTTGGTGAAGGCGGGATACAGGGCCATGAAGACGACGATGAGGGCGCACATAGACGACGCCCAGATGATCGTGGACTTCCGGTAAGACCTCAGTTCGTGGAGGAAGACGTTCACCGTACTTCCTCTTTCTGGTAGTAGTGCATGAAGATCTCTTCCAGGTCCGGTTCCTCGACCAGAAGGTCGACAAGGTCCTGCTCGGCGAGGACCCTCGTGATGTCGTTGATGCGGCCGCGATAGAGGAAGCTCACGGAGTTCCCGACCGTCGTCAGATCGCCGACGCCTTCGATGGCGAATCGCGACATGTCGGGTGCACCGGACGTTTCGAGCGTGAAGCGTTTGGTCTGGTTCTCCAGGAGCGTCCGGATCTCCTCGACCCTGATGATCGAGCCGTCCTTGATGATCGCCACCCGGTCGCAGAGTCTCTGCACCTCGCTCAGGATGTGCGAGGAGAAGAGCACCGCGGCGCCCCGCTTGTTCTCCTCCTTCAGCAGGTTGAAGAACTCCTGTTGGATGAGAGGGTCCAGTCCGCCGGTCGGCTCGTCGAGGATGATGAGCCTCGGCTCGTGCGCGAGCCCCTGGATGATGCCGACCTTCTTCTTGTTGCCGTAGGACAGGTCGTCGATCTTCTTCTTCAGGTCGAGGTCGAACATCTCGGCGAGGTCCTTTATCCGCTTCAGGATGGCCTTGCCGTCCTTGCGGTAGAAGCTCGCCGAGTACCTCAGGAGATCGATCACCCGCATGTCGTCGTAGTAGAAGACCTCGGAGGGCAGGTAGCCGACCTCCTGCCGGATCTCCGGGCCGTACTTGGTGACGTCTTTCCCGAAGATGGTCGCCGAGCCGCTCGTGGGGTGGATGAGGCCGAGAAGGGTCCTGATCGTCGTGGACTTCCCGGCGCCGTTCGGGCCGATGAAGCCGAGGATCTCGCCCTCCATCACGGTCATGTCGACGTCGACGATGCCTCTCGTCTTGCCGTAGTACTTCGTCAGCTTCGCGGTCTCGATCACATTCATCTCTGCTCCACTCACCGACCGGTCCCGGTCCCACGCGTCGTGTCGTCAGTGTATTCCCGAATTCTGGCAGTTGTGGAGTCCGAACAGCAGACGGCCGTTGCCTGACGGTGGGAACTGCAAGGCGTATCGTGTCGTGTAGAAGACGCCGCATGATCACCGTCGGGAGACATAGATGGAGCTGACGATCCGCGGCGTGGCCTTCGGGCCCGGAGACCGTTCCGACCAGGTGCCGCTGACGGTCACGCTGCTGCATGAACTCCCCGGTCCCGACCGGACCGACTACTGGCTGGGAGAGCTCAAGCAGCCCTTTCACTGGGACAGCGACTCGGACGGCTCGTTCGAGATATCGCACCTCGTGATCGCCGCGCAGTGGGAGAACACCAGCATCTACCCCGGCGTATACAGACTTCCGGTCGGTATCGCCTATGTGATAGATCCGTCGGTCCTGGACGACGATCGCCTCGATCTCGCCAAGATCCGCTACGTAGCGACCGGCGTCGCCGACGACACTACCGCTGGGCGACCCGCGCCGCCGCCGCCGAAGTCGGGGGTGGCCGGCGTCATCGCCAGGGCGTTCGGCAAGCGAGCTGGAGGCGAGTAGCCGACTAGACGGCGCATAGAGGTCGCTTGAGGCTGTTCGCGGTTGTGCCGATTCACTAAGAAGGCCACGTAATGCATCCATGGCCTTGTGGTGCGTACGCTCTCAACGGAGGAACGCCTTGTTCGCGAGAGTCCGTGTGCTCGTAATGGTGTGTCTCGTCAGCGCCGCGTCCTTCCTGGCGCTCGATGCGGCTCCGGCGTTCGCTCTGTCAGCTCCAGACGCTGCGCCCGACGTGGTGTGCGGAGTCGTGGTGTCTCTCGAGCCGCGTGTCGTGGGGGAGACGGGTGTCATCGTCACCGACGTGCGGGTGGTCGAGAGCCGGGCGGTCGGCGGGACCGAGCTGACCGGCTTCACCATGGAGGGTGGAGAGGTCGGCGAGATCGGGATGTGGTCCGAGCAGTACACGGACCTGCGCGTCGGCGATCCGGTCATCGTCGGGGTGACGGAGAAGGATGGCGAACTTGCTGCGGTCATGGCGCCCATCGCGAAGGCGGACCGTGTCGCAGCCGGATACGTCCTGGACGGTATCCACTGGGCGGACGAAGACCTGCCGTTCCGGTTCTACGTGAATCCGGATGGCCTGCCCGTCGGTGCGGCCTCCGCGATCACCGCGGCGGCTCAGACGTGGGAGGACGACTCCGGCTCCTACATGGACTACACCTACATGGGGCCGACGAGCGCGGCACCCGGTGCCAGAGATGGGATCTTCGTCATCGGCTCGGGCTCATTCGGCTCCTCGAGCGCCGTCGGGCAGTGCAGATCGTGGTACTACACCTCGACGCATCACTTCATCGAGTCCGACATCACGTTCAACACCGGCGCCTACACCTTCGCCACGGACGGCAGCAGGTCGTCCTACGACGTCCAGGTGGTCAGCACGCACGAATTGGGGCACACCCTTCGCCTGATGGACATGTACGACGCCGAGAACTTGCAAGAGGTCATGTACGGTCGCGGTTCGACTGGCGACACGAGTCATCGGACCCTCGGGTGGGGCGACATCGCGGGTATCCGCGCGATCTACCCGGTCCCGGTCGCCTTGGCGGACGTCGCCACCGTCGCCGAGGACACCACGCTTTCCGTGGCGGCTCCCGGCGTGCTCGGCAACGACACCGATGTCGATGGGGACGCGCTTCGCGCCGGCCTGGTCACCGGAGTGGCCCACGGTACGCTCGCGCTGAGGGCCGACGGCTCGTACACGTATAGGCCTGCCGCGGACTTCAACGGCACGGACTCCTTCACGTATCGCGCCTACGACGGTGTCGCCTACTCGGTACCCGTGAACGTCGCGATCGCCGTGACGCCGGTCAACGACGCGCCCGTCTCGTCGGCCGATACCGCTACCATCGCCGAGGACGGCATGCTCTCCGTGGCGGCTCCCGGCATACTCGGCAACGACACCGATGTCGACGGGGACGCGCTTCGCGCCTCCGTGGTCACGGGGACGACCCACGGTACCCTTCAGCTGGTCGCCGACGGTTCGTACACCTATCGGCCGTCCCCGGATTTCCGCGGCACCGACTCCTTCACCTACCGTGCTTTCGACGGCGCCGCCTACTCGGCTCCAGCGAGGGTCACGATCGCCGTGAGGGCGGTCAACGACGCGCCCGTCGCGGTGGCCGATGAAGTCACGGCCGCAGAGGACACCACACTCTCCGTTGCGGCTCCCGGCGTGCTCGGCAACGACACCGATGTCGATGGGGACGCGCTGAGTTCCGTCGCGGTCGCGGGAGTGACGCACGGTACTCTCGCGCTGGCCGCCGACGGCTCCTACACCTATGTCCCGGCGCCGGACTTCCGCGGCGTCGACTCCTTCACCTACCGAGTCTTCGACGGCGCCGCCTATTCGACGCCCGTGACGGTCACGATCACCGTCGCGCGACTCGATCCGTGCACGATCGATGTGTCGAGTGTCTCTTCCGCTTCGCTCGGCTTCGGATCCACGTTCGTGGTCGAAGGAACGCTTCGCAGCGGGGGCGGCGGTCTTCTGGGCCAGCGCGTGATCCTTCAGTCAGCCGCGCCGGGCGCGTCCTTCCGAGACACCTCCAACGAGGCGACGACCGGTGCCGACGGTCTGTTCTCCTTGTCGGTGAGGCCCGCGAGCCGGACCTACTACCGCGTGCGGTTCCCCGGTTCGAACGGGTACGCCGCAGCGCTCTCGACAGCTTCGGTCTACGCGCTGCCATGCACGTATGTAGGCGTTCCCGTCGCGCCCGTGACGATGTCGCGTACCGCCAACTCCACGGTCTGGGGCTGGCTGAAGCCGAGACATGCGGCGGGCTCGTACCCGGTGCGCATCTACAAGTGGAAGAGGACGCCATCGGGCGGCTGGACGAGCTACGGGTATGTGAGCGCGAGAGCGTCCGACTACTCGACCTACACGAAGTACTCGATCTCGTTGAAGTTGCCCACCGCCGGGACTTGGAGATTGCAGGCGTGCGCTCCCGCGGATAGCGGGCACGCTTCCGCGTGGTCCAGCGGCTACGACTACGTGACGGTGAGGTAGTCTCCCAGGCCCGTGATAGGATATCGGGGAGCCTAGGAACGGAGAGCGAATGACTTCGAACGGGAAACACGGCAGGCGCTGGTGGGTCGTCGGGATCGCTGCGGCGCTCGTCGCGTTGGCTTTCGTCATTGCGGCGTCCCGCGCACGGACGGCGGGTTCGGGGATCAGCCTCTTCGGCTTCGAGATGAGCAGCACGTCCGGCAAGGCGACCACAACGGACGCGACCACGGCTGCGGGCGCCGGCGGACGCGATGTCGACGGCGGCGGCTCCGCTGCCGCGGGAGACTCCGGCGGGACGACCGCCGCGAGCACCTATCGGATCGAGATCAAGTGGTACGACGATACTCGCAGGCTGGGGCTGCGCGACGTGGTGATCGGCGTGGATGCCGACGGCGCGGGCACCTGGAGACCTGGCCCTGGAGCCAAGCGTGACGGAGGCATCATCGCCGGCGTTCCGGTCGGCAAGGTCGTGAAGCTCTACATCTATCCTCGTGGCAGGAGTGGGAAGCGCTTCGCGACGTCCATCAAGATCACACGGGCGATGATGCGGGGCAACGAACCGGCCGTCGTGAATGTCATCGTCGACGACGAGTTCGTCGAGTTCGCGGGCGATTCCGTCTCCGACTTCGACCAGCAGTACCGGCGCTAGCGGTCACGAAGCCGCCATGCTGCTCTCGCTCGACGGCGTAGGGAAGTCCTTCGGAGCACGCGTGCTCTTCCGAGACGTCTCGCTTCGTATCGGTGGCCGTGCCAGGATCGCGCTCGTGGGGCCGAACGGCGCCGGCAAGACGACGCTCCTCGAGATCCTCGCGGGTGAGCAGACGCCCGACGAGGGTTCCGTTGCGCGGGCGAAGGGTGTCGTCGTCGGCTACCTGCGCCAGGAGGCCATCGAGTTGGGCGGGCGCAGCGTCCTTTCCGAGGTGCTGTCGGTGGCGCGCGAGGTCACAACCTCGGAGCATCGCCTTGGATTGCTCGAGGCGGAGATGGGATCGACCCCGCCGGGCCCCGACCTCGAGAGGCTGTTGGCGGAGTACGGCCGCGTGCGGGAGCGCTTCGAGCAGCTCGGCGGCTACTCTCTCGAAGGCGATGCTCGAGCGGTCCTCGGCGGGCTGGGCTTCCGAGACCGCGATCTCGAGCGGGACTGCGGGGAGTTCTCGGGGGGCCAACTCATGCGGATCGCGCTCGCGAAGCTCCTCTTCGAGCAGCCCGACGTGCTTCTCCTCGACGAGCCGACGAACCACCTCGACGTCGAGTCCGTGATCTGGCTCGAGTCGTTCCTGCGCTCCTACGAGGGCGCAGTCCTGCTCGTGAGCCACGATCGCGCGTTCATGGACGGCCTCGTCGACCATGTCGCCGAGGTGGACCGAGCGTGTCTGACGCTCTACACGGGAGACTACGCAGCGTACGAACGGCAGCGCGAGGACGCGCTCGAGCGCCTGCGTGCCGCCGCCGCGCGACAGGCGCGCGAGATCACGCACGCGCAGCGCTTCATCGATCGCTTCCGATACAAGGAGAGCAAGGCGCGGCAGGTGCAGAGTCGCGTGAAAGCACTGGGGAAAGTGGAGCGGATCGAACTCCCCGAGGGGCGCAAGACGGTGCGGTTCGCCTTCCCTCAGCCGCCGCGGACCGGTGAAGTCGTCATCTCCCTCGATGGCGTCTCCAAGTCCTACGGCGACTTGCGTGTCTACGACGGTGTCGACCTGCGTCTGTACCGAGGCGACCGCGTCGCGCTTGTCGGGCCGAACGGCGCGGGCAAGTCGACCTTGCTCAAGCTGATCGCGGGCGCGATCGTTCCCGACGCGGGGGAAGTCGTGTACGGACATCACGTCTCGGTGGCGTACTTCGCCCAACATCAGCTAGAGGCCCTCGACACGTCGCGCGCCGTGCTCGAGGAGATTCGCGCTGTCGCACCTGCGTGGACCCAGGAGGAGGCGCGGCGTCTGCTCGGCGCCTTCCTGTTCACGGGGACCGACGTCGACAAGAAGGTCGGTGTGCTGTCGGGAGGGGAGCGGGCACGCCTCGCGCTCGCGAAGATGCTCGTCGCGCCCGCCCCGCTGCTCTGTCTCGACGAGCCGACGAACCATCTCGACATCGCTTCGAGCGACGTCCTGGAGCAGGCGCTGCGACGCTATGAGGGGACGCTGGTCCTGATCACGCACGACCGCCACCTGATCCAGGCCGTGGCGACGAAGATCGTCGAGGTCGTCGACGGGCGCATCACGGTCTTCGAGGGGGACTGGGAGTACTACCTGTTCAAGCGCGAGCGGGTCTCGACTTCGGACGCCCGCGCCACCGTCGCGGCGCCGGGTCTTCCCGAGTCGGTACCGAGTAGCCCGGGGCGCAAGAGCAAAGAGCAGCGCCGTGTCGAAGCGGAGTCGCGCAACAAGGCGTTCCGGGATTCGAAGGAGTCGACGGCTCGTTTCGAGACCGCGGAGCGAGTGCTGGGAGAGATCCAAGCCCGGCACGACGAGCTGATCGCGATCCTTGCCGATCCCACGACGTACGACGATCGGACGACGTTCTTCGCGGTGACGGAGGAGTACGAGACCGTGAAGGGTCGCCTTGAGGCGGCCGAGCGAGAATGGCTTGCCGCCGCCGAGGTGATGCATGGTGGAGAGACTTCGGAGCAGCGGTAGGAAGGTGCTTGTAACAATATTTACAAACGTTATGGCTTACCGTTAGAATCGCCTCGGGACCGGAGTCGCGTGTTCCGGGACCGGGGCACAGGGGAACAGATGCATCTGTACTGGCGGGCCAGTGATGGCCCATCTTCGTAACTCGGAGTTACGAGCGGTCGCGATGCGTCTCTCTGGACGGGGTGGCGATGCCGGTAGGCTCTGATGGAGTGCTCTACCTGGTAGGTCTTTCGGGGGCTGCCGTCCTCTTCGTGCTGCTCGTTCTGGGCGCCAATGCACTCCTGTCGCCACGGCTGCCCACGGAACTGAAGCGGGAGCCCTACGAGTGCGGCATGCCGCCGGCGGGTCGTCCGTGGGCTCCGGTCCACCTGAGGTACACCACGCTCGCCGTCCTCCTCGTCATCTTCGATGCCGAGTCCGCCCTGCTGTTCGGGATCGCGTCCGGGCTTCGCGGTTCGCCGGTCGCCGTCCTGCAGGCCGGCGTCTTCGTCGCCGCTCTCGCGTTCGGCCTTTGGTACGCGTGGCGGAAGGGGTGTCTCGCGTGGCGCTCGTAGACGATGTAGGGCGCCTTCTCGAGCGCGTCCCCGGGGGCGGCGTCATCCTCACGAGTGTCGACGCCGTGGCCGACTGGGCGCGAGGGCAATCCCTGTGGGCGATGCCGATGGGGACGGCCTGCTGCGCGATGGAGCTCATCTCGGCGTCGTTCAGCAAGTTCGACTTCGACCGTCTCGGCACTTTCCCGCGGCCGGATCCCCGGCACACCGACGTGATGGTGGTCGCTGGGACGATCACTCTGAAGATGGCACCCGCGGTGCGGCGCCTGTACGAGCAGATGCCCGACCCGAAATGGGTGGTCGCGATGGGCAACTGCGCCGTCTCCGGAGGAATCTTCTATCACGACTCGTACTCCGTCGTGCGCGGTGTCGACGAGATAATCCCCGTCGACGTCTACGTGGCCGGATGCCCGCCGAGGCCCGAGTCTCTGCAGGACGCGATACTGAAGCTGCGCGAACGGGTCGGTGAGGGGTCCATCGCGCCGGGGAGGACGAGACCGAGTCGTCTCACGCTGCCCGGCCGCCCGGGCGAAGGCGGCGAGGCCTCGTGAACATCGAGCAGCTTCGCGAGCACCTGTGCGCCCGACACCCGGACCTGTGTCCTCTGTTCTCGATCGAGTTCGGAGACGGCGTTCTCACCGTCCCCTCGGACGGCCTTCATGCCGCCGCCGCCGATCTCAAGGCGCTCGGCTTCGACTTCATCGGCATGGTGACCGCCGTCGACTATGGCGAGGAGTTCGAGATCCTCTATCGCGTACGGTCGCGTGCGATGCACGTGGGTCTCATCGTGAAGACGCGCATCCCGCGTTCCTCGGCGAGCATCGGTTCCGTGGTCGACCTGTGGCCTGCCGCGGACTGGCACGAGCGCGAGGTCTACGACCTCTTCGGGATCTACTTCGAGGGTCATCCCGACCTTCGGCGGATCCTTCTTCCGGACGACTGGGTCGGGCACCCGTTGCGCAAGGACTACGAGGACGAGCACGTCTTGCGGCGTCCGGACCACATCTAGCAGGGAAGGGAGGCTCACTCTTGACCATCGCGATCGAATCGACGAACGGCGACGAACTGGTGGTCAACGTCGGGCCGTCCCATCCCTCCACGCACGGTGTATGCCGCGTGATCGTGCGCCTCGACGGCGAGGTGGTGACGCACGCGGAGCCGGTGATCGGGTATCTGCACCGTGGTATCGAGAAGATCGCCGAGAACCGGACGTACCTGCAGGTCGTCCCCCTCACGGACCGTCTCGACTACGTCGGCTCGATGTACGCGAACTGGGCGTACTGCCGCGCGGTCGAGCGGCTCGCCGGCATCCGCGTCCCGGAGCGGGCCGAGTATCTCCGCGTGATCGTGTGCGAGCTGCAGCGCATCGCGAGCCACATGATGTCGATCGGCTCGTCCGGGGCGGACACGGGCGCGTTCACCATGTTCTTGTACACGTTCGATCAGCGCGAGCGGATCGTCGAGCTCTTCGAGGAGTTGTGCGGAGCTCGTCTGACGTACAACTACGTGAGGCCCGGCGGCGTCTCGTTCGACCTGCCCGAGGGATGGGCCGAGCGCTGCGCCGCTCTCTGCGAACGCATGCCCGCGGCCTTCGCGGAGTTGGACCGGCTCTTCTTCGGGAACGCCATCGCGCGAGGGCGCCTCAAGGGTGTGGGAGTCCTATCGGCGGAGGATGCGATAGCGTGGGGAGCGTCTGGTCCGGTCGCGCGCGGTTCCGGAGTCGTGTGGGACCTGCGCAAGCACGATCCGTACTCCGTCTACCCGCGGTTCGATTTCGACATACCGGTGGGGGAGAACGGCGACGCCTACGACAGGGCGCGCGTGCGGCTCTTCGAGTGCGCGGAATCGTGCCGGATCGTCACCCAGGCGTTGCGGCAGCTCGAGCCCGGGCCCGTGCGCGCCGAGGGGCTTCCGCGACTCCTTCGTCCGCGGCCCGGAGACGCCTACGACCACATCGAATCGGCGCGCGGCAGCCTTGGGGTCTACCTCGTCTCGGACGGTTCTCCGCGACCCTATCGGATGAAGGTCCGCTCGCCGGCGTTCTGCAACCTCGCGCTCCTGCCGAAGCTCGCGGTCGGTCATACGCTGTCCGATCTCGTCGTCGTGCTCGGCAGCCTCGATCCCGTCTTCGGCGAGGTGGACCGATGAGCGGGCTGGCGCGAGGCGCGATCATGGGGCTCGCGGCGGGGATCGCGATAGCGCTCGCGGCTCTCTTCGGCGTCTGGTGGGAGCGCAAGGTGTCCGCGCGTATCCAGATGCGGTTCGGACCTCAGGAGGCCGGCCCCGCGGGGCTCCTGCAGACGCTCGCGGACACCTTGAAGCTGGTGCTGAAGGAGGACGTCACCCCGGCAGCGGCAGACGTGATGCTCTTCCGGATGGCCCCGCTGCTCGCGTTCGCGCCCGTCGCGATGTCGCTCGCAGTGATCCCGCTGGCCACCGGGTGGGCGCCGCTCGACAGCAGCGTCGGCCTCGTGTTCTTCCTTGCGGTGCCCGCGCTGTCCGTCTTCGGGATGCTCTTCGGCGGATGGGCGTCGCGCAACACGTACGCCACGATCGGCGCGCTGCGCGCCGCCGCTCAGATGATCAGCTACGAGGTGCCCAGGGCGCTGTCAGTGGCGTCGCTCGCCGTCCTGGCGGGGTCGTTGCGCCCGACGGTCGTCGTCGCCCGCTGGACGTGGTGGTGGCTCCCGCTCACCATCGTCGGCTTCGTGGTGTACCTCATCTCGTCAGTCGCCGAACTCAACCGCGGTCCTTTCGACATCCCGGAGGCGGAGTCGGAGCTTGTGGCGGGGTACTTCGCGGACTACACGGGCATCCGCTGGGCCATCTTCATGATGACCGAGTACGGCGGCATGCTCGCGGCTTCCCTGTTCGGCGCCGCTGTCTTCCTTGGCGGATACCGTGGCCTCCCCGGGATAGCCGGAGTCCTCCTGATGCTCGTGAAGGCCGTCGTCATCGTCACCGCGATGATGTGGGCGAAGTGGACCCTGCCTCGCATGCGTTCCGACCAGCTGATGTCCTTCGCCTGGACCGTGCTGACTCCCGTTGCGATCGTGCAGCTGGTCGTAGTGGGGCTGGTGGTCGCGTGGCTGTGAACCACAACGGGAACGGCAAGTACGTGCGCGTCGTCAGCGATGCGTACTCGCCTGGGCTGCGCGGCTGGTTCGAGGCCGCTTCGTCGATCTTCACGGGCCTCGGCATCACCGCGCGCCACGCGTCTCGGCCGCCGGTCACAGTGCGCTATCCCCTCGAGCGCGTGAAGCTCTCCGCCAGGTGGAGGGGAGCCTTGCGGCTGCGAGGCACGCTGGGTCGCGACGAGATCCCGTTGCTGAGCGAGACGCCGCCGGCGTACAACGCCATGATCGAGGGTCTCCATCGAGCGGACCGGCTTCCTCCGTGCGTCGGTACCTGCCCCGCCAACGTCGACGCGCGCGGTCAGGGATTCCACGTCGCCGACGATCGCGCGGTCGACGCCTACGAGCTCGTTCGGGAGCGGAACATCCTGCCGGGAGTCCTCGGGCGGATATGTCACCATCCCTGCGAGAGCGCTTGTCGCCGTGGGTACTACGACGAGCCGCTCGCCATCCGGCCGCTTCACCGCTTCGTGTCCGAGGAGTTCGCGAAGGTACGCGACGAGCGCATCGTACCGCTGCCGCGCACGCGGGAGCAGACGGTCGGGATCGTGGGATCGGGCCCGTCGGGTCTTGCCGCAGCGTTCGACCTGATGCGTCTGGGATACGGTGTCGTCGTCTACGAGAAAGAGGAGAAGCCGGGCGGAGCTCTCTATTCCGGCGTGCCCTCCTACCGCCTTCCGCGGGAGGTCCTCTTCGACGAGATCGAGGACCTGGTGGGGATGGGGATGGACCTGCGGCTCGGTGTCGAGGTGGGCAGGGACGTCCAGATGAACGCTCTCATGCGCGAGCACGCCGCGGTCTTGGTGGCTGTCGGTCTCCAGACGAGCAGGATACTGCCTCTTCCAGGGGCCGAGGCCAAGGGCGTCGTCGGCGCGCTGCCGTTCCTTCGGGCCGCGAACTGGAAGGGCGACGCGGGAGTCAAGGGCAAGCGCGTCGTGGTCGTCGGCGGCGGCAACGTCGCGGTCGATGTCGCGCGCTGTGCCTTGCGCGTGGGCGCGGCCGAGGTGCGCCTGTCGTGTCTCGAGTCCGAGAGCGAGATGCCCTGCCACCCTTGGGAGATCGAGGAGGCCCTCGACGAAGGCGTCATCGGGATGTGCTCCCTCGGGCCGGAGGCCGTGCTCGAAGAACACGGTAAGGTCGTGGGGATGCGTCTGCGGGAGTGCGTCTCCGTGTTCGACGAGATGGGCCGGTTCGCTCCAGCATTCGGAGAGGAACGAACGGACATCCCATGCGACGTGGTGGTCTTCTCGATCGGGCAGGCCGCCGAGGTTCAGACGATGATCGCCGGGACCGAGCTGATGCTCAACGGACGCGGACAACTCGAGGTCGACGGGACTCTGTTCACGACATCGGTCGAGAACGTCTTCGCGTGCGGCGAGGTCGTGACCGGCCCGGGCAGCGCGATAGGGTCGATCGCGACCGGTCACGAGGCAGCCGAGTCGGTCCATCGCTATCTGGCGGGGCAAGACCTGGCTCAGGGGCGGGTCGCGAGACCGGTGCCGATCGATCCGAAGTACGAACGGGCTTCGCTGGAAGGCGTCGAGCCCGCGCGACGGCGTCTGGAGATGCCGCTTGCGCGGCCCGAGGAGCGGCGGACGGACTTCAGGCCGGTCGAGCTAGGATTCACGCGACTCGAGGCTTACAGGGAGGCCGCTCGCTGCCTGCGATGCCAGTCGGAGGTCTGCGTGGGGTGCGGGTTCTGTGCGAGGACGTGTCCCGACTACGCCATCCAGGTCGAGCGAGTCGACGATCCCGGACAGAGAGTGCTGACGCGCTACGATCTCGACCTGACGAAGTGCTGCTTCTGCGGTCTTTGCGCCGAGCAGTGTCCCACGGATGCGCTCACGCATACCGGGCAGTACGAGTTGACGTTCTTCCATCGCGACCTGATGGTCCTGGATCGGCGTGAGATGTTGCGCGACCCGTCCGGTACGAGGGCCACCGGCCGCGATGCCGGACCTTCCGAAGAACGCAAGGAGGCGAGCCCGTGAGCCTCGTCGCGTTCGCAGTCCCCGCAGCGCTCGCGCTCATCGGCGCCGTCGCGACCGTCTTCGCTCGCGATGTGATGCGGATGGCGCTCGGACTCGGGGCGTTCCTCCTGGGAGTGGCCGGTCTATACCTGTGGGAGGGAATGTCCTTCCTCGCCGCGGCGCAGGTCTTCGTGTACGTGGGAGGCGTTCTCGTCCTCGTGCTCTTCGCGCTCGACGTGGTTCGTCGCGACCCTTCCGGGAGACCGGGCACCGGGTCGCGTCACGACCTCACCGCCGCGGTCGCTGCGGTGGGCACGTTCCTGCTGCTCGCGAACGGCTTGCGCGACGTGCCGGTGGGCGCGCCCGTCGGCTCCGGCGCCGATCGCGTCGCCACCGCGCTCCTCGGCCCGTTCGTGTGGCAGTTCGAGGCCGTCGGCCTGCTTCTCCTCGTGGCGCTCGCCGCGGTGGTCGCTGTCATGGCGAGAGGAGCACGCAGATGAGCGTGATCGTGCTCTGCGCAGCGCTCTTCTCGATCGGACTCTACGGGGTGTTGACACGGCGCGAGGTCGTGGCCGTGCTCGCGTGCGCAGAGGTGATGCTGGGGGCGGCGACCGTGCAGGCGATGGCGTTCGCCGCCGGGCGGCCGGATGCCGCCCAGGGCCAGGCCCTCGGCGTGGTGCTCGTCGCCCTCGCCGCCGCGGAGGCCGCGGTCGGGCTCGCGGTCGTCGTGGCCGTCGCAAGGTCGAGCGGGAGGTCCCGCGTCGAGGACCTGACGGAGGTGCGCGGATGAGCGCTCTCGCTTCGGCACCGTGGCTGGTGATCGTCGTCCCTCTGTTCGCGGGCGTGTTCATCGCCGTCTTCGGGCGAAACTTCCGCGGCGCGGCCTGGGCCGCCGTACTGGCGCCCCTGTCGGCGCTTGCGTGCGGCGTCTCCGCGTTGGCGTCTCCGGGGGCCTCGGGGTCCGTTGCGTGGCTCGCCGCGGGCGGGCGAGTCCTCGAGGTGGGCTACTCCGTGGACGCGCTGTCGGCGATCATGCTCGTCGTGGTCGGGACGGTCGGTCTCGCGGTCGTCGTCTTCTCCACGGCGTACATGGCGGGCGACCGGGGTTGGACGCGCTACTTCGCCCTACTGTGCGTCTTCACGGCCTCGATGGCGGGGCTCGTCATCGCGGACGGCCTCCTGGGACTCTTCATCGGCTGGGAGCTCGTAGGGGCGTGCTCGTATCTGCTGATCGGCTTCTGGTTCGAACGCCCTTCCGCGGCCTCGGCCGCGATGAAGGCGTTCCTCGTGACCAGGGTCGGCGACGCCGCGATGCTCGTCGGTCTCGCCCTGCTCTGGCGGGAGACCGGGTCGCTTTCGTTCGCGACCGTCCTGCACGCGGTGCCCGCCATGCCGACGGCGACGGTCACGGCGGTCGCGCTTCTGCTCTTCGCGGGAGCGGCCGGCAAGTCCGCTCAGTTCCCTCTGCATATCTGGCTCCCGGAGGCGATGGAGGGCCCGACTCCGGTCAGTGCCCTCATCCACGCTGCGACGATGGTGGCCGCCGGCGTCTTCCTCGTCGCGAGGGTGTGGCCCGTGTTCGCCGCGGCCCCGGTAGCGCGCGAGGTCATGCTCGCTATCGGCGTGGTGACCGCGCTGGGGGCGGCGAGCGTCGCGATCACCCAGACCGACCTGAAGCGCGTCCTTGCGTACTCGACGATCAGCCAACTGGGGATAATGTTCGCCGGACTCGGCGCCGGCGCGTGGCGAGCCGCGTTCTTCCACCTTGTCACGCATGCCGCGTTCAAGGCCCTTCTCTTCCTGGGGGCGGGGAGCGTCATCCACGCGACGGGGTCCCAGGAGCTCTCCGAACTCGGTGGGCTGTGGCGGCGAATGCCCGTGACGGCGGCGACGTGGTGCGTGGGAGCGGCCGCGCTCGCCGGCCTGCCGCCTCTGTCCGGCTTCTGGTCGAAGGACGGCGTTCTCGACGCCGTATGGCGCGTCTCCCCGGTGTGGGGCTCCGCGCTCATCCTCGTCTCGATGCTCACGGCGTGGTATGTGACGCGTGCCACCGTGCTGGCTTTCGGAGGCGAACGACGCTCCGGATCGGCCGCACATGAGGGCGGCCTCGCGACGACGGTCCCGCTCGTGGTGCTGGCGTGTCTGGCCGCGGGTCTCGGAGCCGTGCGCCGGCCGCTGGCGGAAGCCCTCGGGGGAGAGGCGGAACCGGCGGCCATCGCGCTCATGGTCGGCGTGACGCTCGTCGCCGCTCTCGCGGCGTTCGCGGCGTGGAGGACGTATCGCAGTGGTCCCGAGGCCGACGGTCGTGTCTCCTCGCGCCTGGGACCCATCTGGCGGTGGGCGGGCGAGGCGTACGGGGTCGACACGGTCCTGAGCGGCTTCGCCCGCGTGACGGTGCCGGCGGTGGCTAGAGCGCTGCATGACTCCGTCGACCGCCGCGTGATAGACGGTGCGGTCGAAGGGACAGCCAAGGGGGCACGCCGGGCCGGCGGCTTGGTGTCCGCGCTCCAGAGCGGCGACGCACAGTGGTACGCGGCACTCATGGCAGCGGGCGTCATCGTCATGCTCGCGCTCGGAACGTGGGTGAGCCGATGAGCCCGCAGACGCTCCTGTCCACGCTCATAGCCTGGCCTGTGCTCGGGGCCGTCGTGACTTGGGTGTTCGGTCGCGCCTCGCACGACACGGCGCGGCGCGTGGCGCTGGTCGCGGCGTTGGGCCAGGTCCTGCTCTCGGCGGGCGTGACGTTCGCGTACGTGACGACCGGCCTCACCGGGAAGGGGATCCCGGGTTCGTTCTGGTTCCTGGTCGCGGACGGCCTATCGCTGCCTTTCGTGTGCCTCACCGCAGTGCTCGGCGTCGTCGCCGTCTGCGCGTCGTGGAACGTCGAGGAGTCGCCCGGGGCGCATCTGGGTCTCCTGCTCCTGCTCGTTGCGATGGTGACCGGCGTCTTCCTCGCCGGTGACCTGGTGCTCTTCTACGTATTCTGGGAGGCGGTCCTCGTCCCCATGTACTTCCTCATCGGGGTCTGGGGCCACGAGAACCGGAAGCACGCGGCCGCGAAGTTCTTCGTGTACACGTTCGCGGGAAGCGCGTTCATGCTCCTGGGGATCTTGTTCGCCGTATACGCGACCCGTCAGGTGCGCATCGATCTCGCTCTCGCTGTGGGTCTGCGTCCGGCGCTGGAGCCCGTGGTGTTCTGGCTGCTCGCGATCGGGATGCTGGTGAAGATACCCGTCGTCCCGTTCCACACCTGGCTTCCGGATGCGCACACGGAGGCGCCGACCGCGGGGTCCGTGCTACTTGCGGGCGTCCTGTTGAAGATGGGCGGATACGGGTTGCTGAGGCTGGCGGTCCCCATCGCGCCTCACGCCGCCGCCCAAGCCGGGCCGGTGTTGATGGGGCTCGGGATCGCGGGCATCGTCTACGGGTCGCTCATGGCGCTCGCACAAAGTGACCTCAAGCGTCTCGTCGCATACTCGTCGGTGGCGCACATGGGCTTCGTGACCCTGGCCATCGGCGTCGGGACGCCGCTGGCGCGCGCCGCGGCGGTGCTCGGGATGGTGAGCCACGGTCTCGTCTCGGCGCTGCTGTTCCTGCTGGTAGGCACACTCGGTGAGGCGGCTGGGACACGGGATGTGGACTCGTTCGGCGGCGTCGCCACGCGTGCTCCGCGGATGGGCGCTGCTCTGACACTCGCGTTCCTGGCGAGCGCGGGCCTGCCGGCTCTCTCCGGCTTCCCGGGCGAAGCGCTCGCCGTGCTTGAGACGTTCGGCCGAGCGGGCTGGTGGGCGGCGTTCGCCGCACTCGGCGTGGTGCTGTCGGCCGCCTACGGCACGTGGACCTTGCGCCGCGTGGCGTTCGGCCCGAGCGGAACCGCTGCGGTCGAGGATCTCGGCGGCGGCATCGCCGTCTCGGCGGCACTTCTGTGCGTGGGGATCGTGGCGCTCGGAGTGTGGCCGCAGGTGCTCGTCGGACTCGTGGAACCGGTCCTGGCGACCTTGGGGGGGCGGTGAGTGTGGGCAGCACGATGCCGATCCTGATCGCCACGGCCCCGTTCACCGGCGCGCTCCTCGCGTTCCTTCTCGCCCTTGCCATAGACGGGGCGGGTCACGAGCGAACGGCTGCCCTGGTCGGGGCTGCGGTCCTGGCTGTCGCCGGCGTACTCGGGATCGTCGGCGCGTTCTCTACTGTGACGGTGGTGGCGCGGGTGGTCCTTGCCGGCGGCCCGTTCTCGGGATTGGCAGGGGCGATAGCGATCATCGCAGCCATCGCGCTGGCAGGTCTCGGCGCGACACCCGATGCCGAGGCGCGGGGGATCGCCGCCCTCGTCCCGGCGGTCATCGCGGGATCGGCCCTCGCTCTGTCCTCGGTGGACCTGCTGCTGACTCTCGCTGGGCTGGAGATCGCGGCGCTGGCGGGATATGCGCTCGTCGTGTCGCGGGGCGACCGCGGATCCGGCGAGGCCGCGCTGAAATACGTCGTCCAGGGAGCCGTGGCTAGCGGCCTTGCGGTCTACGGCCTGGCCGCCGCGGTCGGCCTGGCCGGCCCTTCGACCGGATACGGCACGATCGCTGAGGCATTGAGCCGGACGACGCTCCTCGCCGCCGCGGCCACCTCGGGCGTGCTGGTGTTGGCGACCCTCGCGTTCAAGGCGGGCGCCGTGCCGTTCCATTCGTGGGCGCCCGACGCCTACGAAGCCGCGCCGGCGCCTGCGGCCGCGGTCCTGGCGACGGGCCCGAAGATCGCGGCGTTGACCGCTCTCGTGGTGCTCTTCAGCCGCACCGGGTTCTCCGGGGTCGCGTCCGGCCGCCTTGCGGTGGTGATCGCGGTCCTCTGCGTCGCTTCCATCGTCGTGGGCAACCTCGGCGCATTGCGTCAGCGGTCCTACGCGAGGATGCTCGCGTACTCGGGGATCGCGCAGGTCGGATACGCTTTGGTCGGTCCGGCTGCCGGCCCTGCCGCGGCGGGCAACGCCACCGTCTTCGCGGTCACCTACGCTCTCGCCACCGCCGGGGCCTTCCTGGCGGACTCCGCCGTGCGGGAGCGCGACGCGGGGTGGGACGGCTCGATCGCCGGGCTGGCCGGTCTCGGACGGCGCCGACCGATCCTAGCGGCGGCTATCGCCGTATGCATGTTCTCTCTGATCGGGATGCCCCCGCTGGCGGGGTTCTGGGGAAAGCTCGCGGTGTTCGGCGGGGCCGTCAGCGCCGGCGCTTGGTGGCTCGCGCTCGTCGGCCTTATCGGCTCGGTGGTCTCATTCGGCTACTACGGGGCGGTCTTGCGGGCCATGTACCTGGAGGGTCGCGACGCGTTGGTCGGCGAGTCGGGCGGGCTCTCGACGGCGAGCGCGGGAGTGATCGTGCTCGCGGTCGCGGTCGCGGCGGTCGGGGCGCTCCCGCTAGTGTCTGGCTTGAACCTTCTATACAGGATCTTCGGTCTCGGGTGATCGCGGGCCGAACGATTGCATGAGAGAATTTTCACAAAGATGCTTGAACTGCACTTTGGGTGGGGATACTATGCACATAGAGAGTTGCGAAAGCAACCCCCTTACCCCTGAGCCTCAAGGTGCCGGCCTTGGGGCTCCCCCTTTTCTCGGGGCCGGAACGGATGGCGGGTAAAGTCACTCGCCCGTCCTTCCGATACAGAGCGCATGATCATCTCTGACGAACAAGTGCGACTCGCACTCGAGTATCTCCAGTCGCCACGCGTCGCGAGCCCTGGGGATCCAGGGCGCGCCGCGGACTCCGGTGTGACGCCGGAGTTGGTCGAGCGGGTCAAGTCGGCTCTCGAATCGATGCCCGAGACGCGCGGGGACCGGGTCGCGGAAGCCCGTGCCGTCCTCGAGTCGAGCGGGTTCGCTTCGCATGATGTGGCTGTGAAGATGATCGGGCGGATAATCTCCGACTCCATCCGCTGAGATCCGCGCTCTCCACGACGCTTCGCCCCTTCTGGTAGCATCGGCTCCACCGCGCGCATGTCTGCGCTCGCGAAGGAGGCACCTTGCCTGGGCGTTTCGTGAGAACCCTGCTCACCGTGGCCACGGATATCGCCGTCCTGTGCGCCGTTCTCCTCACGGCGCGTCTTGTCGTCGACTTCTTCGGGGCGATGGCAGCGGGTCCGCTCGGCTCTCTCGTCGTCCGGCTGTCGGACCCCATCGTCCTTCCGATCGGTCTGGCCGCGAGAAAGACGCCCTACGGAGGTATCTTCAACATGGACGTCACGGCGACCGTCCTGTTCCTCTTGGCTATTCAGCCGGTACTGTCGCGAGTCCGGCGCGACGTGTGATCGCGACGTTCCAGGTGGCCGATCGCGTCTGGGGGTGTGCGGAGTGGACTACACGCGCGAGCGGATCGGTGAGGTGGGATCGTCACGCGCGCCCAGAGCCGTCGTGCTCGTGCTCGACAGCGTAGGCTGCGGAGCCCTTCCGGACGCCGCCGCCTATGGAGACGAAGGGTCGAACACGCTGGGGAACACGGCGCGCGCGGTCGGAGGTCTCCGAATGCCGAACCTCGGCGGGATGGGACTGGGGAACGTCACGGATATCTCCGGCGTACCTCCGAACCTCGCGCCGACCGCCTCGTTCGGACGCAACGCCGAGGCGAGCGCCGGCAAGGACACGACGACGGGACACTGGGAGATGATGGGCGTCGTGCTGCGGCGCCCGTTCCCGACGTATCCCGACGGGTTCCCGCCCGGGATGATGGAAGCGTTCGAGCGCGAGACCGGTCTCGGTTGGCTCGGCAATCGCCCCGCGAGCGGCACCGCGATCATCCAGGAGCTGGGGGACGCGCATGTGGCGACGGGGAAGCCGATCGTCTACACGAGCGCCGACAGCGTCTTCCAGATCGCGGCGCACGAAGGGGTCATCCCGGTCGAGGGACTCTACCGGGTCTGCGACATCTCGCGGCGCAAGGTCTGCGTGGGAGAGCACGCCCTCGGACGTGTCATAGCGCGACCCTTCGTCGGCCCCGACGAGACGGGGGAGTACGTGCGCACACATCGGCGTCGCGATTTCGCCATCGAGCCCTTCGAGCCGACGGTGCTCGACCGTCTCTTCGACGCGGGCGTGATGACGTACGGCGTGGGGAAGATAGGGGAGATCTTCGCGTGGCGCGGCGTGTGCGAATCGCCGCACGTCACCGACAACATGGACGGGTTCGACCGTCTGCTCTCGCGTGTGAGCGGCCCCGATCCCGGATTCGTCTTCGCCAACCTCGTCGACTTCGACATGGTCTGGGGCCATCGCAACGACGTGGAGGGCTACGCCCGCGGTCTCGAGGCTGTGGACGCCAGGATGCCGGAGCTTCTCGACGCCATGGTCGACGGGGACCTGCTCGTTGTGACGGCGGACCACGGTTGCGATCCGACGACGGCGTCGACAGATCACAGCAGGGAGCACACGCCGCTCATAGCGAAGGTCAAGGGCGTCGACCGGGGCGTCGATCTCGGTACACGCGCCACTTTCGCGGACATCGGTGAGACGGTCCTCGACTTCTACGGCCTCGCCGGCGCTTGCGGGCGAGGGACGTCCTTCCTGGATGCGGTCTCGGGAGCCTAGGATGCTCACCTTCGAGGAACTCATCGAGGTCAAGCGCGACGGCCGCAAGCACGCGGTCGAGGAGATAGAGCGTCTCGTGCACGGGTTCGTCGGCGGCGAGATGCCCGACTACCAGATGGCTGCCTGGCTCATGGCCGCGTACCTGCGCGGTCTCGACGCCGACGAGACCGTATGGCTGACGGACGCCATGGCGAGGTCGGGAAGGACGATCGACCTCGGGTCGGTCCCGGGCACGCCGGTCGACAAGCACTCCACCGGCGGCGTCGGCGATAAGACGACGATCGTACTGGCGCCGCTCGTTGCCGCGTGCGGCGTTCCCGTCGCGAAGATGAGCGGCAGGGGTCTCGGGCACACGGGCGGGACCCTGGACAAGCTCGAGTCGATCCCGGGATTCTCGGTGGTCCTCGAGCCCGACGCGTTCGCGCGGCAGGTCGCGGAGGTGGGATGCGCCGTGATCGCGCAGCTCGACGACGTGGACCCGGCGGACAAGATGCTCTACGCATTGCGCGACGTGACTGCGACGGTGCCTTCCGTACCGCTCATCGTGGGTTCGATCATCTCGAAGAAGGTCGCGGGAGGCGCTCGCGCCATCCTGCTCGACGTCAAGGTCGGCTCGGGCGCCTTCATGAAGACGGAGGAGGACGGTCGCACGCTCGCGCGCGAGCTCAAGCGCGTCGGCGAAGCGCTCGGAAGGCGCGTCCGCTGCGTGCTCTCCGACATGGACCAGCCCCTCGGGATGTGCGTGGGGAACGCTCTCGAGGTACGCGAGGCCATCGCGACGCTTCGGGGTGAAGGCCCTGCGGACCTCACGACGCTGTGCGTCGAGCTCGCGGCGCGCATGGTCGCGATGGCCGGCGGCGCGCGGGATGTGGACGCGGGACGCGTGCTGGCCGCCAAGGCGCTGGGTGACGGAGACGCCCTGGAGCGGTTCGAGCGCTGGGTCGGGGCGCAGGGAGGCGACCCTGGGGTCGCCGACGACACGAGCCTGCTGCCGCTTTCGCCGCTGGAGCGCATGGTGGTCGCGCCGTCCGGGGGATCCGTCTCCGGATTCGATGCGGAAGGCGTGGGCCGCGCCGCTCTCGCGCTCGGCGCCGGCCGGACCGTGAAGGACGGACCCATCGACCGCGGAGCGGGGATCCGGCTGCATGCGAAGACGGGTGACGAGATCGCGGCGGGTGACGCTCTAGCCACGGTGTATGCGTCGTCGGAAGCGGCGATCGAGGACGGTGTCGGCCGTTTCCTCTCGGCGGTGCAGATATCTGAGGCCCTCACGCCCCGCGGGCCCCTCTTCCAGGACGTGTGAACCCAGCGTGCGCCTCGTCGTCGGCCACGCGAACCCGGACTTCGACGCCTACGCGGCGACGATCGCCGCGACACGTCTCTACCCGGGCGCGAAGGCGGTGTTCCTGGGATCGCAGAACACCAACGTGCGACAGTTCCACAACCTACACGAGGACCTGTTCGACTTCGTCGACCTGAAGACGCTCGACCCCGCGGAGGTCGACGGTCTTGTGATGGTCGACACCCGCGACCCGTCGCGCATCGGCGAGATCGGGCCGATCGCCCTCGACCCTAGAGTCGACCTCGTCGTCTACGACCACCATCCGCGCGGGTTCGGCGATGTCACGCGTGGCGAGGACCGGTCGATGGACGTCGGCGCGACGACCACGATCCTCGTGCGCGAGATACGCCTGCGCGGGGTGGCGATCACGCCTTTCGACGCCACAGTGATGCTCCTCGGCATCCACGAGGACACGGGCTCCTTCACCTACCCGACGACCACCGCCCACGATGCGGACGCGGCGGCGTTCCTGCTCGCATGCGGGGCGGACCTCGAGGTAGTCGACCGGTTCCTCAGCAGGTCGCTCGACGCCGAGCAGCGGGATCTGATGGAGCAGCTGAGCGCGTCCCTGGAGATCTGGGACGTGAACGGCAGACCGGTCGCGGTCGGGCGAGCCTTTCTCGACACGTACGTCGACTCCGCGGGGGTGGTGACGCACCATCTCTGCGAGGATCTAGGCCATCGCGTGGTCCTCGCGGTCGTCAGGATGGGCGACCGGATCCAGGTCGTGGCGCGCAGCCGTGTCGCCGAGGTGGATGTCGGGGCGGTCCTCGCCGAGATCGGCGGGGGAGGGCACGCCCAGGCCGCTTCGGCCGCGATCCGGGGGGACGACGTCGACGCCGTCCTCAGGCGTCTGCGCGTCGCTCTCGAGAGGACCGTGCGAGCCCCGCTCACCGCGGGAGACATCGCGTCGCGGCCGGTGCGGACCGTCAGGCCCGGCACGACCATGCGGCGGGCCGCCGAGCTGATGCAGCGCTGGGGTCATGGAGGCCTTCCGGTGGTGGACGCTCGCGGTGCCGTCGTGGGCCTGGTGACGCGGAAGGACGTGGACAAGGCGACCCGGCACGGGCTCGCTCACGCTCCCGTGAAAGGATTCATGGCACGCGACGTGATCACCGTCGGGCCCGGCGTCGGGATGACCGAACTCGAGAGGCTCCTGGCCCGCGCGGGCATCGGACGTGTGCCGGTGGTCGAAGGCGACGAGATGCTCGGGATCGTGACACGGAAGGACGTGCTGCGCGCGGAGCACGGAGACGCGTATCTCGATCGCGGTATCCCGCGGGTCCGCTCCGAGGCGTCCCAGCGGTTCCTCGCGTCGGTCAGGACGGTCCTGCCCGCCGAACACCGCGAGGCGATAGAGCGCCTCGGTCGCTTCGCGCAGGAGCGGGGACTTCGCGCGCACGTGGTGGGCGGATTCGTCCGCGACATGCTGCTCGGGCGCGAGAACCTCGATGTCGACGTCGTGGTCGAGGGTGACGGTGTCGCTTTCGCACTCGCAGCCGCGGAGGAGTTCGGCTATCGCGTCAAGGTGCACCGCCGGTTCGGGACGGCCGTGCTCGTCGCGAGCCGGACGCTCCATCTGGACGTGACGAGCGCACGCACCGAGTACTACACGCGTCCGGGGGCGCTGCCCACAGTCGAGCGCTCCTCGCTTCGGCAGGATCTGCTGCGACGCGACTTCTCGATCAATGCGATGGCGGCCTGCATCGACCCGGAGTTGTTCGGGGCTATCGCCGACCCCTTCGCGGGCCTCAAGGACCTCGAGAGAGGCGCGCTCAGGGCGCTCCACTCGCTGTCGTTCGTGGAGGACCCCACGCGCGTCCTGCGCGCCGCGCGTTTCGAGGCCCGCTTCGGCTTCCGGACGGACCCCTCGACCGAGCAGCTCGCGCGCGAGGCCATCGGGATGGGGATGCTCGACGAGGTCGGCGGGGCCAGACTGCGCGAGGAGATCCTCGACATCATCGACGAGACGTCCGTCGTCGCCGCGCTGCGGCGGCTCGACGAGTTCGGCGCGCTCGCGCGGGTGCTTCCCGAGGGAGCGGACATCACACGGACGCTCGCAGCGGTCGAGGGAGCGGTCGAGGGATTCGACGTGCTCTCCGGGGTCCTTGCGCGCGTGCCGCGCCGCCGCGTGGCGCTCATCGCGGCGCTCGCGGGCACCGCGGCGGGGCACGCGGAGTGCGAGCGATGGTTGCGCCGGCTGCATTTCGGCCGCGAGTACGCCGAGCCGGCGCTTGCGGCGGTGGGACGCGGTCGAGCGGTGATGCGCGCGTTGCGCGACCGGCGCGGGATGCGGGACAGCCGTCTGTACACGATGCTGGCCGGGCTCCCGGGCGAGACGCTGCCCTTCATCTGGGGCACGGGGGACGAGACCTCCAAGGGACGCATCGAGAGGTTCGTGATGGAGCTGGCAGGCGTGCGGCCGGCGGTGAGCGGACGAGACCTCATCGAGATGGGCTTCGAGCCTTCCTCCGCTTTCTCCGCTATCCTTGAGCGAGCCCTCGACGACCGCCTCGACTCGCGTGCGGTCGGACGCGAGGACGAGCTCGCGAACCTCCGCCGCCTCGCCCTTCGGGCGGGGATGGTGCCGACACCTTCTTCTTAAAGGAGCTCCCCTTGTCGCTGTTGCTCGAACGCGGGCTGCTCTTCGTCCTGGTCATCCCCGCGATCGTCTTCCACGAGGTCGCGCACGGTTGGGCAGCATGGCGCCTGGGGGATCCGACGGCGAAGACCTCGGGGAGGCTCTCGCTCAACCCGTTGCGCCACATCGACCCGTTCGGGACGGTGCTGCTGCCGCTCCTCCTCGCGTTCATGGGCCTTCCCGTGATCGGATACGCCAAGCCCGTACCGATCGATCCGCGCTACTTCCGCGACTATCGGAAGGGCATGCTGATCACCGGACTGGCGGGGCCGGTGACGAACCTCGCGCTCGCGACCGTCGCAGGCGTCGTGGTGCGCACGACCGTCTGGATGCCCGGCGCGGCGGCGATCGTCCCGCTCGTCGCGTACCAGTTCGCCATGGTCAACCTCGTACTGATGTTCTTCAACCTGATACCGGTCCCCCCGCTCGACGGCTCGCGCGTGCTGCCCGTCTTCCTGTCGGACCGCGCCATGCGTTCCTACCACCGGATGGAGAGGTACGGCATCCTGATCGTCTTCGCTTTCATCTGGCTCGCACCGCGCTTGCTGGGTTTCAGCCCTATCGAAGCCTACCTGTCCGTGACCGTCGATCCTCTGCTGCGCCTACTGTCCGGGGTCTGACGGCGGGCATGCGGTAGAATACGCCCGAGCATCGACCGCGGGACCGAGGAGAGCGCGCCCAGCATGACGAAGAAGCGAGCACTGACGGGGTACCGTCCCACCGGCAAGCTGCACCTGGGTCACTGGTTCGGCAACCTGCAGAACATGCTGCGCCTGCAGCACGACTACGATGCGTACTACTTCATCGCCGACTGGCACGCGCTCACGTCCGACTGGGCGGACACCACCATGGTGCGCTCGTACAGCGAGGAGATGGTGCTCGACTGGCTCGCGGCCGGTCTCGACCCCGAGCGGTGTACCATCTACCGCCAGTCGGACGTGCCCGAGGTGGCCGAGCTCACCCTCTATTTCGAGATGCTGACCCCCATGGGGTGGCTCGAGCGCGTCCCCTCCTACAAGGAGCAGCGCGAGCAGATCACCGACAAGGACCTCGGCAACGCGGGCTTCTTCCTCTACCCAGTGTTGCAGGCGGCCGACATCGCGATCGTGTTGGCGGACGTCGTTCCCGTCGGCGAGGACCAGCTGCCCCACGTAGAGCTCACGCGGGAGATCGTCCGGAGGTTCAACACGACATACGGGGAGTACCTTCGCGAGCCCGCCTCGCTGATCGAACGCGAGGGAGCGAGAGTGCCCGGCACCGACGGCCGGAAGATGTCGAAGAGCTACGGGAACGCGATCTTCCTCTCCGATACGCCCGAGGAGAGCGCGAAGAAGGTCGCCGGCATGGTGACGGACCCCGCACGCAAGCTGAAGTCGGACCCCGGGGACCCGGACGTGTGTCCGTTGCAGCAGATCCACAAGCTCGTCGGAGATCCCGCGGTCGTGGCGGACTTCGACGCGCGCTGCCGGTGCGCCGGCGTCGGGTGCGTGGAGCACAAGCGCGTGCTGGGGGACGACCTCAACGGCTACCTGTCGTCCTTCAGGCAGCGCAGGGCACAGCTCGCCTCGCAGCCGAACCTCGCGTGGGACGTGCTGGAGGACGGAGCGCGACGCGCGAGGGCGGTGGGCAGCGAGGTCGTCGGCGCCTGTCGCCGTCTCGTGCGCATCGACGGCGAGGGGTAGACGCGTGTCGTATCGTGTGAGCACAGAGGTCTTCGAGGGGCCTTTCGACCTGCTCCTGCATCTCGTCGGCCGCCAGAAGGTGGACGTGCGCGAGGTCTCCGTCGCCGCGATCGCCGACGAGTACCTCGAGCACATCGGGCGCATGACCACCCTCGACCTCGACGTGGCGAGCGATTTCCTGCTCGTCGCCGCGACGCTGTTGGAGATCAAGGCGCACAGCATGCTCCCCTCGGACGAGCCTTGGGAAGGGGACTTCGAGGACATCTCGCCTGAGGACGCGCGCGAGCTGCTGGTCGCGCGTCTGCTGGCGTACAAGAGTTTCAAGAACGCAGCGGCGGAGCTGGCCGCGCGCCACGAGGCGGAGTCGCACATGCACCCGCGGGCCGCCGGGATCGAGGAGCCGTTCCTTCGGCTGATGCCCGACTACCTCGAAGGCGTCAGCCTGCGCCAGTTGGCCCTCACGTGCGAGGAGCTGCTGAGGCGCCGCGAGGTCTTCCTGCTTCAGGCCGAGCACGTGGCGTCGATGCCCATCAGCCTGGAGGAACACGTCGAGCGTATCGCCCGCAGTATCGCGGAGCGTCGCAAGGTGCTCTTCAGCGAACTCCTCGCATCCGATCCGCGCCCGGAGGTGCTTGTGGTCACGTTCCTCGCGGTCCTCGAGTTGTACAAGCGCGGGAGCGCGGGTCTTCGCCAGGATGAAGAGTTCGGCGACATCGAGGTCGTCGCCTGCGACGTGGCGGGTGCGGCGTGAGCGGCGGACTGCGAGGGCCGATCGAGGCGCTGCTCTTCGTGTCGGACGAGCCCGTGACCGTCGCGCGCCTCGCCGAGGTGCTCGAGGTCGACGAGGCTGAGGTAGGGGCCGAGCTGACGGAGCTGGCTGAGGACTATTCCACTCAGGACCGGGGCTTCCAGCTGAGAGAGGTCGCGGGCGGGTGGCGTCTGTACTCGCATCCGGCGCACCACGACGCCGTCGAACGCTACGTCCTCTCCTGGGACACGAGGCGCCTGTCTCAAGCCGCTCTCGAAGCTCTGTCGATCGTCGCCTACCGGCAGCCCGTGACCCGGCAGGGTGTGAACGCCGTGCGCGGCGTCAACAGCGAGGGTGTCGTCGCGTCCCTTGTGGAGAAGGGCCTCGTGCGCGAGGTGGGACGCGATCGCGACGCCGGGAACGCCGTCCTCTACGGCACGACGCGGGCATTCCTGGAGAAGTTCGGCCTGAAGGACCTGTCGGAGCTTCCGCCGCTCGAGGAGTTCTCGCCGGATTCGGAGACCGAGCAGTCGATAAGGGACCGACTCGAGGCACTGGAAGGGCCGTCGCTTCCCGATGACGACATCGCCGAGGTCGACTGAGCCTCCCGCCGAGGAGCGTGGCGTGCGGCTGCAGAAGCACCTCGCGGCCGCGGGCGTCGCGTCGCGCCGGAGCGCCGAGTCGCTGATCTTCGCCGGAAGGGTCTCGGTCAACGGGGTCGTGGTGAGCGAGCCGGGAACCCGCATCGCTCCGGGAGAGGACGACGTGCGCGTCGACGGCGTCCTAGTCGTCGAGCCCGTGGCGCGCAGCTATCTCTTGCTCAACAAGCCGCCGGGGTACGTCACCACCCTCGACGACCCCCATGGGCGTCCGACCGTGGCCGACCTGCTGCCCGAGTCCTCGGCGCGGCTGTTCCCGGTAGGGAGGCTCGACCTCGAGACGACGGGTCTGCTGCTGCTCACGGACGACGGGGAGTTGGCTCACCGGCTCATGCATCCGCGCTTCCACGTCGAGAAGACGTATCGCGCCGTCGTCGACGGCGTTCCCGACGCTGACGACCTAGGATCGTTGCAGCGCGGGATCGTACTCGACGACGGAGTGACCGCTCCGGCGAGGGTGAGGCTCGTCTCGTCGGGCGAGGGCCGCTCGGACGTCGAGATCGTGATCGCCGAGGGAAGGAAGCGCCAGGTGCGTAGGATGTTCTCGCATGTGGGCCATCCCGTGCGCGAACTCTGCCGCGTGGCGTACGGTCCGATCGCCCTCGGGAGTCTCACGGAAGGCGCATCGAGGCCGCTCTCCGATGACGAGGTGGCCGGTCTCCGCGCGGCGACGGACCCTTCCCGGAGGCCGGAATGAGCCTCGTCGTCCTCACCGGCGGAGCGCGGTGCGGCAAGTCGGCCGCCGCGGAATGCCTCGCCGCCGCTTCTACCGGTCGCGTGGTCGTGGCTGTGGGAGGGCGCGTGCTCGACGATCCGGAGATGGTCCGCCGGGTGGAGAGGCACCTCGCCGATCGTCCGGGGCGGTTCGAGACGCTCGAGATCGACGACGTCGTCGCGTTCGGCGCCGCCTTGCCGACCGGATGCTGTCTCGTGGTCGAGTGTCTCGGCACGATGGTCTCGTCGCTGATGGAAGCTCTCGCGGTCGGTCAAGACGCACGGATCCCGCTCGGTGCGGACGTCTTCGCCGACGGGCGGTACGAACGAGACGCCGCCGACGCCGTCGATGCTCTCGTCGAAGCGCTGGTCGCGCGAGTCGAGGACACCGTCGTGGTCACGAACGAGGTCGGTTCGGGCATCGTGCCCGTTCACCCCTCGGCTCGGCTCTTCCGAGACGTCCTCGGTCGGGCGAACCGCAGACTCGTGGATGCCGCCGACGCCGCGTACCTCGTCGTCGCCGGGAGATGTGTGGACCTGCGGGCGTTGCCCGCTGAACCGGCGTGGCCGAGCGCCTCGCCCGAGGAATCGACGTGAATCCGACCGAGTGGGAGATGGCCGTGCTCGAGGCCGTGCGCGCCGTCGAGGCGGTGGACGGGGACTTCGAGCGGCTGGCGTGGGAGCGACTGGACTCGCTCACGAAGCCGCCGCGCAGCCTCGGCAGGCTCGAGGAACTCGCCGCGCGCGTCGCCGTGATCCAGCGCGACGTGCGGCCCGACGTCTCCACCAAGGCCGTCGTGCTCATGGCGGGCGATCACGGTGTGGTGGCGCAGGGCGTCGCCGCGTACCCGCAGTCGGTCACGGCCCAGATGGTCGCGAACTTCGCCACCGGGGGCGCTGCGATATCCCAGCTCGCCTCGCACGCGGGTGCGCGGCTCGTGCTCGTCGACGTCGGCGTGGCGGCGGACGTCTCGAACGTGCCCGGCGTCCGCGACGTCAAGATCGCCTGGGGGACGAAGGACATGACCGAGGGACCGGCGATGACCCGCGAGGAAGCTTCGCGGGCCTTCATGGCCGGAGTGGACATCGCTCGCGAACTCGCCGCCGAAGGTGTGCGCCTGATCGCGACGGGTGAGATGGGCATCGGGAACACGACCGCGGCGGCGGCGGTGACTTCCGCGCTGACCGGCGCCCGACCGGAGGACGTCGTAGGTCCCGGGACCGGGCTCGGCGCCGACGGCGTCGCGCGCAAGACCGACGCGGTGCGTCGCGCGCTCGCCGTCAACGCGCCCGACGCGAGCGATCCCCTCGGTGTGGTCGCGAGCGTAGGAGGCTTGGAGATCGCCGGTCTCGCGGGCGTCATCGTCGGTGGAGCGGCCGCGGGTGTGTGTGTCATCAGCGACGGGTTCATCTCCGGCGCGGCGACGCTCGTGGCCGTGAGGATGTGTCCCGCGTGTGCGGGATACGTGCTTCCCTCACACCGCTCGGCCGAGCCGGGTCATCGGGTCGTGCTCGAGGCGCTCGGTCTCGAACCCGTCTTCGATCTCGACATGCGCCTCGGAGAGGGGAGCGGCGCCGCCCTGGCGATGTCGATCGTGGAGGCGGCGTGTCGGGTCATGAGCGGCATGGCGACGTTCGGCGAGGCCGGCGTGAGTACGAGAGAGGACTGACGTGCGCGACCTGGCCGCCGCTCTCGGTCTGCTCACCGTCGTGCCCGTTCCCACCCGGATGACGGAGAAGCTGGTCGTGAAGCCCGCCGCATGGTTCCCACTCGTCGGACTCTTCCTCGGTGCGTGCGGATGGACTCTCGCGGTCGGGCTGCAGGCCGTCTCGCGGCTCGGCTCCCTGCCGCACGGTGCGCCCCTGACCGTCGCCGCTCTCGTCGTCGCTTCGTGGTGCTTGCTCACGAGGTTCCTGCATTGGGACGGCCTGGCCGACGTGGCCGACGGGGCATGGGCGTCTTCCGATCCGTCCCGACGGCTCGAGGTCATGGCGGACAGCCACACGGGCGCCTTCGGAGCGACGGCGGTCGCCCTCGTTGCGATCGTGCAGGTCGCAGCTGCGAGCGAGGCTATCGCGTCCGGGAGACTCGCCGTGCTCATCGCCGCTCCCGTTCTCGGGAGGCTCGCCGCGACCTTCGGGGCGTGGCTCGGGACCCCGGCGAGGCCCTCCGGGCTCGGAGCCTCGGTGCTCGGACGACCCCGCGCGGTGGACGTGCTCGTGACGTGCGTCACGCTCGCCGCCTGCGCGTTCGTGTACGCGGCCGCCGGTGGCGGGTGGCTCGCTCCCACAGCGGGCGCGCTCGCGGCCCCGGTCCTCCCGCACCTGCTGGCGAGACGGTTCGGCGGGGTGACAGGAGACGTCCTGGGCGCCAGCGTCCTGCTCACCGAGACCGTCGTGCTCGTCGTAGTCGCGGTGCTCGGATGACCAAGGCCGACGCTGAAAGGACCGTAAGGGTGCTGCTGGCCAGGCACCCGGAGACGGAAGCCAATTCACAGCGGCGTTTCGTCGGACGAGGAGACTCGCCGTACACCTCGGCGGGCGCCGTCCAGGCGGCGGCGCTGGGGGACTGTCTGCGTTCCTGGGGCCCGGACGCCGTGCTCGCAAGCCCGCAGCGCCGGGCGCTTCAGGCCGCGTCTCTGTCGGGATCGGTCGTGACGGCCCTGGACGACCTGCGCGAGATCGATTTCGGTGCGGCGGAAGGGCTGACCTACCGGGAGACGGAACGCGCCGGGATCGAGATGGACCACCTGGGCGGTCCGGGCACGGGCGAGATCGCCCCCGGGGGAGAGACGTGGGACGACTTCGCGGCCCGGGTCGCCCGCGCATCGGCGGTCGTCGCGCATGCCGGAGGCAGGGTCGCCGTCGTCACGCACGGAGGCGTCGTGCGCGCGCTACTGACGTTTTGGCTGGGACTGCCGCACCAGGCCGCATGGGGATTCGCGGTCCCTCCGGCGTCCGTGGCGACGCTGACGTTGCACGGTCCGACGGGTACTCTCGAGACCTTCGGTCTGCGTCCCGTTCTGTGTCCGTGGCAGACCGACCAGGCCTGACCAGGCGCCGCCGCTTGCCTTCCGACGCCGGTGGCGCGACAATCCACCCCAACCCCGCGCCGGGAGCCGGCGGTGGGCGAGCGGGTGGAGGACGCGTGTCCTGGGAGACGATCATCCGAGAGGATCTGACGGGGCTGACGCCTTACGCCCCGGGTCTTCGGGCGAGCGAGGTCAGGGAGCGCAGCGGCCGCGAGATCATCCGCAAACTCTCGAGCAACGAACATCCCGCCGGTCCCGTTCCCGAGGCCATCGCGGGCATGAGAGCCGTCCTCCCTTACCTCAACCGATACCCGGACGGGGCATGTCGAGCGCTGAAGAGGCGCCTTTCGACGCACCTGGCGCAGGACGAAGGCCGACTCCTCATCGGCAACGGGTCGAACGAGTTGTTGCGCCTGATCGCGCAAGCGGTGATCCGCCCCGGCGACGAGGTCGTCTTCGCGTGGCCGTCCTTCGTGGTGTACCCGATGGTCACCGCGCAGCTAGGCGCCATAGGGGTCCGAGTCCCGCTCGACGGGGGCGACGCCCACGACCTCGATGCGATGCTCGCGGCAGTGACGGACCGCACCCGTCTACTCTTCCTCTGCAACCCGAACAACCCGACGGGCACCATCTACCGGCGCGACACGTTCGACCGGTTCATGAAGGCGATACCGTCGCACGTGCTGGTCGTCGTGGACGAGGCGTACTTCGAGTTCGTCACCGATCCCGAGTACCCGGACGCACTCGAGTATCTCGACGGAGAACGCCCTCTCGTCGTCACGAGGACCTTCTCGAAGATCTACTCGCTGGCGGGTTCGCGAGTAGGATATGCCGTGGTGCCGGAGCCGCTGCGCGTCGCCGTCGAGGCTCTTCGGGAGCCGTTCAACGTGAACTCGGTGGCGCAGATCGGGGCGTATCACTCGCTCGACGCCGATGCCGAGGTACGGCGCCGGCGCGCCGAGAACCAGGAGCAGAAGACGTACCTGTACGCGTGCTTCGACCGGCTCGGCGTGGCGTACGTCCGCTCCGAAGCGAACTTCGTCTGGGTGAAGACCCCGCGGCCGGTCGAAGTGTTCGAGGCGCTGCTCGAGGAAGGCGTCATCGTGCGCGGTTTCCCGGCGATCTCCGCTCTCAGGGTGGGGGTCGGCACGCAGGAGGACACCGACGCGACGTGTGAGGCATTCGAGGCGATCGTCGCGCGGCTCGGCACCGTCTGACCAGGAGTCGGGTGCGGCCCGCGCTCCGTGACCCTTGGATCGATGGACCTGTGGAGGTGCGAACGACATGCTCGTCGTGATGCGTGACCATGCCACGACGCTCGAGATAGACCACGTCGTCGAGCGCTTGAGAGAGGCGGGCGCCGAGGCTCACCTGTCCCGCGGCGACGTCAAGACGATCATCGGGGTCATCGGCGAGCGCGAGATCATCTACAACCTCGAGCTCGAAGGCCTGCCCGGTGTCGAAGAGGTCGTGCGGGTCCTCAAGCCCTACAAGCTCGTCGGCCGGGATTTCCAGCCGGAGGACACGGTCGTGAGCGTGAGAGGCTCGTCGGTTGGCGGAGGAGCCCTCGCGGTGATCGCGGGACCCTGCTCGATCGAGTCCGAGGAGCAGATGCTCGCGGCGGCGCGTGGCGTCAGAGCGGCGGGCGGGACGATGCTGCGCGGCGGAGCGTACAAGCCACGGACGAGCCCTTACGCCTTCCAGGGGATGGGCCTCGATGGGCTGCGTATCCTTCGGGCTGCGGGCGACGAGGTCGGTCTGCCCGTCGTGACGGAGGTCTTGGACGTGCGCGACTCGGACACGGTCGCCGAATGGGCGGACGTGTTGCAGGTCGGAGCGCGCAACATGCAGAACTTCATGCTCCTCGAGGAACTGGGCACGATCGGCCGGCCAGTGCTGCTCAAGCGTGGGCTCTCGGCGACGATCGAGGAGGTGCTCTCGGCCGCGGAGTACGTCCTCAAGGGCGGGAACCGGGACGTCATCCTGTGCGAGCGCGGCATCCGCACGTTCGAGACGTACACGCGCAACACGCTCGATCTTGCGGCCGTCGCCGCTCTCAAGACCCTCACTCATCTGCCCATCATCGTCGACCCGTCACACGCCACCGGCAGGCGGGACCTCGTCGCGCCCATGTGCCGCGCGGCACTGGTCGCCGGAGCGGACGGCGTCATGGTCGAGGTCCACCCGGACCCCGAACATGCCCGTTGCGATGGGCCGCAGTCACTGGACGTCCGCTCTTTCGAGGCGTTGATGCGAGCGCTGGATCCCATCGCCGCGCTCGAGGAGAAGCATTGGGGCCTGGCGTGAGTTTCCGCTCGCTCACCGTCGTCGGCATCGGGCTCGTGGGTGGCTCCCTTGCCGCGGCCGCGAAACGATCCGGAGAGCCGCCGCTCGTGCGCGGTGTCGACGTCGACCAGGAGACGTGCTCGTTCGCCATGGAGCACGGGATCGTGGACGAGGCGCTGTCGCCGGACCAGGCTCTCGGTGAAGGTTGGTTCGGGAGCGACGCCACCGATCTCGTGGTGCTCGCGACGCCGGCGCGCGGCGTAGTAGCGTGGCTGGAGCGGCTCGCGGACGCCGGATACCAAGGCGTCGTCACCGATGTCGCGTCCACGAAGGGCGCGATCGTCGAGACGGCACGCCGATACGCGGGAGGGGGATACTCCTTCGTCGGCGGTCACCCGATGGCCGGCTCGGAGCTCAGTGGCATCGCGGCTGCCGACCCCGACCTGTTCTCGGGCGCGTACTACGTCCTCACGCCGACCGAGGACACCGACATGGAGGCATACCGGAAGATCCACCGGTTCGCCGTCTCGCTGGGCGCCCGGGTCATCTCGATCGACGCGGCGATCCACGACGAGGCGGTGGCGGTCGTGAGTCACATCCCGCACGTCGCGGCCGCTGCCCTCGTGCAGCTTGCGAATCGGCATGCCGGCGAGAACGCGGAGATACTGCGGCTGGCGGCCGGCGGGTTCAAGGACACGACACGGATCGCCGCGGGCAGTCCCGACCTGTGGACGGGCATCTGCCTCGACAACGCGAACGCCGTCGCCTCAGGTGCCGAGGAACTCGCGGAGGAGCTGCTGTCGTTCGCGACGTCCGTGCGCTCCGGGGACGCGGGCGCGCTGCGCGCCTTCCTCGAGCAGGCAGCGGAGGTCCGCCGCTCGCTTCCGGCGCGATGGGTCGCCGACGCGGATGCCTTGAGCGAACTCGTCATCCCGATCACCGACCGTCCGGGTATGGTGAGCGCCGTGACGACTGCGGTCGGCAGGGCGGGGTGTAACATCGAGGATATCGAGATCGATCATCAGTCCGAGGACACGGCGCTGCTGAGGTTGCTCCTGACCGAAGAGGGCGACCGTGAGGGACTCATGGCATCGCTCGAGGCGGACGGTTTCGCTCCACGGATGCGGAGGCTTCGAGGGTGACCCCGTCGGACCGCACCATAGGCTCCGCCACCGGCCCTCTTCGCGGCGCGGTCGTCGTTCCGGGAGACAAGTCGCTGTCGCATCGCGCGGTGCTGTTCGCGGCGCTCGCCGAGGGCCGTTCGCACATCACCGGAGTGCTCGACAGCGCCGACGTGCGCTCGACGCTCTCCGCGGTCGCGGCGCTCGGCGCCGGGATCGCGGTCCGCGACTCGGGGAGCGGCGGGCTCGACGTCTATGTGGATGGATGGGGCGACCGCGGACCCACTTCTCCCACGGCGCCTATCGATTGCGGCAACAGCGGGACGACCGCGAGACTGCTCATGGGGGTGCTCGCCGGATGGGACGTCGAGGCGACCCTCGTCGGCGACGAATCGCTGTCGAAGCGTCCGATGGCGCGGGTGACGGATCCGCTCTCGCACATGGGTGCTCGGTTCGAGTCGCGGGGCGGCGGCATGCTCCCGGTGACGGTGCGCGGCGGGGGATTGCGGCCCATGGCGTTCGTCTCCGACATCGCGAGCGCGCAGGTCAAGTCTGCCGTGCTCCTTGCGGGATTGCGCGCCTGTGGGAGGACCGTCGTCAGCGAGCCCATGACGAGCCGCGACCACACGGAGAGGCTGCTGCCCGCGTTCGGGGTGGAGGTCGGGACGGACGAGGCCGCATGTTCCGCGTGGGTCGACGGGCCGTGCGTTCCGATCGCGTGCGACGTGGACGTCCCCGGCGACCCGTCCTCGGCGGCGTTCCTGGTAGCCGCCGGACTTCTCGTCCCGCGCAGCACGGTCGTCGTCCGCTACGTATGTCTGAACCCCACGAGGACGGGCGCGTTCGAGGTCCTCAGGCGGATGGGCGCGAAAGTGTCCATGTCCACGGAACAGGTGATGGCGGGGGAGCCCGTGGGCACCGTCACCGCGGAGCATGGAGGCGCGCTGCGCGCCACGGTCGTGAGCGCCGAGGAGGTTCCGAGCCTTGTGGACGAGGTCCCCATCCTTGCGGTCGTGGCGACCGCCGCTCGCGGTACCACGCGTTTCGAGGGCGTGAGCGAGCTGCGCGTCAAGGAGTCGGACCGCTTGGCGGCAGTCGCCGCCGGCCTTCGCTCGCTGGGCGCGGATGCCCGCAGCGGTCCCGATTGGCTCGAGGTAGACGGTCCGGCGAGACTCACCGGAGGCAGGCTCGACAGCCTCGGGGACCATCGTCTGGCTATGTCGTGGGCGGTGGCCGCGCTCGTCGCTCTCGCGCCGGTCGCCATCGCGCGTTTCGACGCCGTGGACGTCTCGTACCCTGACTTCATGCGGGACGTCTCCTCGCTCATGCGACCGTGAGAGCGGCGAGTCGAGCGTGGTATCATCACGCCATCTTGACGACCCCAAGACGAGCGGAGTCTCGAGCATGATCGTCGCAATCGACGGACCCGCGGCATCCGGCAAGTCCACGGTCGCGCGTGCCCTTGCTCGCCGCCTCGGGTTCGCGTATCTCGACACCGGCGCGATGTACCGTGCGGCTTCCCACGTCGCGCTGCGTCGCGGTGTGCCTCTCGACGACGCTGACCGGCTCGGGGCGCTCGCGGCCTCGGTCGACGTCCGCTTCGAAGGCGAAGAAGGCGATCCGGTCCCCTTGCGCGTCTTCGCCGACGGCGAGGACGTGACCGCTCTCATCAGGGCCCCGGCGGTGGACGCCGCCGTGAGCGCCGTCGCTAGGATCCCGCTCGTGCGCGCGGCGATGGTGGCGCAGCAACGCGCGGCGACAGGCGCGAGCGACACGGTCGTCGAAGGCCGCGACATCGGCACGGTGGTCTTCCCGGACGCGGCGGTGAAGGTCTTTCTCACCGCTTCGTCGGAGGAGAGGGCCCGACGCCGTCAGGTCGACCTCTCTGACGCCGGCCACGAGATCGACGAAGCGGACGTTCGCGAGCGGCTCGATTCCCGGGACGCGGCGGACAGCGCGAGAGAGACGAGCCCGCTCGCCGTCGCGGAGGACGCCGTCATACTCGACACGACGGGCTTGAGCATCGAGCAGGTGGTCGAGCGCATCGCGTCGCTCGTTCGGGAGGCCTGATGGAGGGCGCCCTCGCGCGGTTCTTGCGCGCGACGGTCGCGCCGCTGCTTCTCGCGGTCTTCCGCGTGCGCGTCGTCGGTATCGATCGCGTGCCGATCGAGGGAGGTGCGCTCCTGGCCGGGAATCACGTCTCGTATGTGGACCCCGTCCTCCTATGGTGCTGCCTGCCTCGGCCCGTGCGTTTCATGGCGAAGGCGGAGCTTTGGGGGAACGCCATCTCCGCATGGTTCCTGCCTCGGATCGGTGCCTTTCCGGTCCGGCGAGGCATGGCCGACCGGTCCGCGATCGCCGTCGCGACGGACACGTTGCGTGCCGGCGTACTCGTGGGCATCTTCCCCGAGGGCACACGGGCCGGCGGGGACGGACGCACCGTGCACGACGGTGTCGCATTCCTGGCCCTGCGCGCCGGGGTCCCGATCGTGCCGGTAGGACTGGTGGGTACCGAGAGGGTGTGGCCGCGCGGGAGGCGCCTGCCGCGGATAGCGCCCGTCACGATAGCGTTCGGCGAGCCGTTGATCTCCGAAGGATACGAAGGACGTGACAGGCGGGGGATCATGGCGGAACTGACAGCGACGGTCATGGACGCCATCGCCGCACAGGTCGAGGAAGCAAGGAGCGTGCATCGTGCGAGTTGAGGTCGCGAAGTACGCGGGTGTCTGCTACGGCGTCGAGCGCGCACTCAAGCTCGCAGGTGAGGCCGCCCACGCGGGAGGTGCCGTCCGGACGCTCGGCCCTCTCATCCACAACCCTCAAGCCGTACGCGCTCTGCTGGAACAGGGTGTGGACGTCGCGACGTCCCTGGACGATGTGGAGAGCGGGACGCTGGTCATCCGCTCGCACGGCGTCGATCCCGCCACGATCTCGGCGGCCTCCCGAAAAGGTCTCAGAGTCGTCGATGCCACGTGTCCCTTCGTGACGGCCGCACACCGTTGCGCCGCCGACCTCACCGAGCAGGGATACGCGGTCGTGATCGTCGGCGAGGCGGACCATCCGGAGGTCGAGGGGATCCTCGCGCACGCCGGGGGGACCGCATTGATCGTGGAAAGCGTCGACGACCTGCCCGACGAGCTCCCATCGCGAAGGGTCGGCGTCGTCGTACAGACGACGCAGTCGCTGGCAAGGTTGAACGAGGTCGTCTCCGCGATGCTCCCGAGGGTGTCGGAGTTGAAGGTCTGCAACACGATCTGTAGCGCGACAGCGCAGCGTCAGCGCGCAGCGGAGGAACTCGCCCGTCGTGTCGACGCCATCGTGGTCGTCGGTGGTCACAACTCGGGGAACACGACGCGTCTCGCCGAGATATGCCGCTGTGTGAACCCGAGGACCCACCACGTCGAGACGTCCGAGGAACTCGAGCCGGGATGGTTCGCGGGCGTCACCACGGTAGGCGTGACCGCGGGCGCGTCGACGCCCCACGAGCAGATGGCGGACGTCATCGAAGCGATATCGGTGCTCGACAGCGGCGATGACCGGGACTGACGTCACCGGGGGCCGGGTCGCCGCAGTGCGCCGGCGCACTGCGGCGGCACGCGCGGGGATACTCGCGGGAGACACCGTCGTGGCTGTGGACGGCCGGCCCGTCCGGGACGTGATCGACTGGGCGTGGCTCACCGCGGAGCCGCCGTTCGAGGTCGCCGTGACCGGGATCGACGGAACGACGCGGCACACGACCGTGGACCCGGACCCGGGTGAGCGGATCGGCCTTACCTTCCACGATCGGCTCTTCGAGCCGATGCGGACGTGTCTGAACGCCTGCGAGTTCTGTTTCGTCTCGATGCTGCCGCCGGGGTTGCGACCATCACTCTACGTGCGGGACGACGACTTTCGGCTCTCGTTCCTCGACGGCAACTTCGTCACGCTCACCAACGTCACCGACGACGACATCGCGCGCATCCTAGAGCAGCGTCTGAGCCCTCTGCACGTCTCGGTCCACGCCGTCGACCCCGAGGTGCGCGCACGCCTAGTGTGCCCTGCCGTCGAGGACCATGCCCTTGAGGCGCTCGCGCGTCTGACCGCGGACGGCATCGTCGCTCACGTGCAGATCGTCCTCGTCCCCGGCGAGAACGATGGCGCCGTCCTCGACGACACGCTGCGTTGGCTCTCCGACCTCGACGGCATCGCATCCGTGGGCGTCGTGCCCGTCGGCTTCACGAGCCACCAGAGCCGCATCACCCGCTCGTTCACAGGCATGCGAGAGTCCGGCGACGTGCTGGACGTCATCGCGCCTTGGCGGCAGTCGCGTCTCGAGTCCACGGGTCGGCGTTGGGTACACGCCGCGGACGAACTCCATCTCGCCGCAGGCCGCCGTGTCCCCTCAGCCGAGGAGTACGACGGCTTCCCCCAATACGAGAACGGGATCGGCATGGTGAGGGCCTTCCTCGACGAGTTCGAGGAGGCGGCGGCGAGCGTGCCCGGAACGGCATCCGCCGTGCTCGTGACGGGGGAGTCGTTCGCGCCCGTCCTGACCCGCGTGCTCGAAGAGGCGTGCCTCGACGTTCGCGTCCTGGCGGTCCGCAACACGCTTCTCGGCGGGAACGTCTCCGTGGCCGGTCTGCTCTCGGGCCGGGACATCGCACAGGCGGTCTCCCGCGATGCCGAAGCGTCCGCATCGGCCACGTACCTCGTCCCGGACATCGTGATAAACTGCGACGGGCTCTTGCTGGACGACGTGAGCGCCGACGATCTGCCCCGCCTCGCGGGTGCGGACGTGCGCATCATTCGAGCCGACGCCGCGGGGCTCCTCTCATCGCTGAGGACACTCCATGCCGACTGATGGGAAGGTCTGAACCGGTGGCTCTGCCGATCGTCGCCGTCGTGGGACGTCCGAACGTCGGCAAGTCGACGTTCGTGAATCGCATCGCCGAGGCCCGGGACGCCATCGTCCACGAGACGCGCGGCGTGACGCGCGACCGCAGCTACCACCGCAGCGAGTGGAACGGCCGCGCGTTCATGCTCGTGGACACGGGCGGCATCGAATCGGGCGCCGAGGACGCGTTCACAGGCCACATAAGGAAGCAGGTCGTGGCTGCCGCCGAGGAGGCGGACGCGATCGTCCTGCTCGTCGACGGCACGACCGGCCCTCTCGGCGGCGATGCCGAGGTGGCTCGCATGCTCAAGCGCGGCGGGAAGCGCGTCTTCCTCGTCGTCAACAAGCTCGACACGCCGGGGCGCGAGGACGCCGCCCACGAGTTCTGGTCCCTTGGGCTCGGCGATCCGTGGCCGGTGAGTTCGCTCCACGGACACGGCACCGGCGATCTGCTCGACGCTCTCGTCGCCGCTCTGCCCGAGATCCCCGACGTCGAGGAGCCTGGCGAGATCGGCGTCGCGATCATCGGGCGCCCCAACGCGGGCAAGTCCTCCCTGCTCAACCGTCTCTGCGGTGTGGAGCGTGCCATCGTCTCGGAGGTCGCGGGCACGACACGCGACGCTATCGACACCGTCGTCGAGCGCGATGGGGTGCGGTATCGCCTGGTCGACACCGCAGGACTTCGCCGCGCGTCGAAGATAGACGACTCGGTGGAGTACTTCGGGTTCGTTCGCGCGATGAAGGCGATCGACCGCGCGTCGGTCGTACTCCTCATGGTCGACTCGACGATCGGCGTGACCGATCAGGACCAGCGTGTCGCCCGCTTCGCCGAGGAGCGAGGTTGCGCGATGGTGGTGCTCTTGAACAAGTGGGACGAAGCCGGGGATGCCGAACGCAAGGAGACCCTCGTCGCCGATGCGGCGGAGAAGCTGCAGTTCGTCTCTTTCGCGCCGCTCCTGAGGGTGAGCGCGCTGACCGGCTCGGGCATCGACCGGGTGCTCGACGCCGTGGACACGTGCTATGCCGCGTACACCGGCACCACAGCCACAGGCGCGCTCAACCGCCTGCTGGCCGACCTGCGCGCGGGCGGTCACACGGTCTCGAAGGGGAAGGCGACGCTGCGCCTGGCCTACGCGACCCAGACGCACCACGCACCGCCCGGATTCACCTTCTTCGCCAACCATCCCCGTCTGGTCGACGACGGGTACCGCCGGTTCCTCGAGAACCGGCTTCGGGAGAGGTTCGACCTCGCGGGCACGCCCGTGATCCTGAAGTTCAGGTCCAAGGAGTAGCGGTGGCGACGGCGCTGCGGATCGCCATCCCTATCCTGGTGGGATATCTCGTCGGCGGCGTCCCGTTCGGCGTGGTCATCGCGCGGCGCTGCTACGGAGCGGACATCACCGCGATGGGGTCAGGCAACACCGGCGCGACGAACGTACTGCGCAATCTCGGCTGGCAGCCTGCGCTCGTGGTCGCACTGCTCGACATCGCGAAAGGAGCCGCCGCCGCCGGCGTCGCGCTCGGTTTCGCGGCGGGTTGGAGCCGCTGGGCGACGGACCTGCTCGTGGTCGCGGCGGGTGTCTCCGCGATGGCCGGCCACATGTACTCGCCGTACTTCCGCCTTCGTGGAGGCAAGGGCATCGCGACCGCGGCCGGAGCGATCTTCGTCCTGATGCCTGCGGCGTTCCCCCTTCTCATCGCGGTCTTCGCCGTGTTGGTGCTGGTGTTCCGGATCGTCTCGGTCGCGTCCATCCTCGCGGCCCTGTGTTTCCCCGTCGCCATATGGGTGCTCTACCCGGATCGACCGGTGCTGTTCGTCTTCGCGTTGCTGGGGGTCCCGCTGGTCGTCTGGCGCCATCGCGCGAATCTCGTACGACTCGTCCGAGGCGAAGAGCCTAAGATACGTATCGGACGTCCCGGCGGACGTCGCAACGCTTCGGGCGCGGGGGAAGGGGACTGACGTGCGGGTGGCGGTCGTCGGTGCGGGTTCGTGGGGCACTGCCGTGTCGTGGCTGCTCGGCGGGAAGGGCCACGAGGTCGGCCTTTGGGCGCGCGAGCCGGAGATCGCCGAGGGGATCGCCGAGCGACGCCGGAACCCTCTCTACCTGAAGGACGTCGTCCTCCCCGAGCGCGTCTCGGCCACGACAGACATCGAAGAGGCGCTGCGGGGATGCGAGGCGGTCGTCATGGTCACTCCGAGCGCGGGAGTGCGGTCGACGGCCGAGACCATGCGGCCGCACCTGCCTTCCACGACGCCGGTGGTGGTCCTCTCGAAAGGCGTCGAGGCCGAGACGCTCATGCTCATGACGGAGGTCCTCGAGGACGTTCTCGGCGATCGCCGCCGCCTAGCGGGTCTTTCCGGCCCGAACCACGCCGAGGAGGTCGGCAAGGGCGTCCCCTCGGCTACCGTGGTCGCCGCCTATGACGAGACAGTGGGCCGCCTGTTCCAGGATGCGTTCATGACGCGCACCTTCCGCGTGTACACGAATCCCGACGTCGTCGGCGTGGAGCTGTGCGGGGCGAGCAAGAACGTGATCGCCGTCGCTGCGGGGATGTCCGACGGTCTCGGATACGGCGACAACACGAAGGCGACCCTCATGACGCGAGGCCTGGCCGAGATGAGCAGGCTAGGGCGCGCGCGGGGAGCGAACCCGCTCACGTACATGGGTCTGGCGGGCATGGGCGACCTGATCGCCACGTGCACCTCGCGTCACTCGCGCAACCGCGCTCTCGGCGAACTGGTCGCGCAAGGCGGCACTGTCGAAGAGTTCACCGACCGCACGCACATGGTCGCGGAGGGCGCCCTCTCGTGCATCTCCGTCGGCGAACTCGGGAAGCGGTCAGGGGTGGAACTTCCGATCACCCAGCAGGTCCGCTCCGTCCTCTACGAGGGGCTCTCTCCCTCCGAGGGCGGCAAGACGCTGATGGGCAGAGAGGCACGCGACGAGCTCCACGGGCTCGGTCTCGTCGACGACTGAAGTGTCCAGAAGGGGAGCGAGATGACCGAGGCCATCTTCATGTCACCATCGATACTCTCGGCGGACTTCACCCGCCTGGGCGAAGCCGTGGCACTCGTGGAGGACGCGGGCGCCGACTTCATCCACGTCGACGTGATGGACGGCCACTTCGTCCCGAATCTGACGGTCGGGCCGCCGGTCGTGCGCGCCCTGAAGGACGTGGCGCGCGTGCCCCTCGACGTCCATCTGATGATCGACGACGCCGACCGGACCGTGGCGTGGTACCTCGACGCGGGAGCCGATATGGTGACGGTCCACGCGGAGGCCTCCGGCGATCTTTCCGGCCTAGTGCGGACGATCCGCGCGGCCGGAGCGAAGGCGGGCGTCTCGATCAAGCCTGCGACCCCCGTCGAGGCGCTCGCCAGGGTGGTGGGCGACCTCGACCTGATACTCGTGATGAGCGTCGAGCCCGGATTCGGCGGGCAGGCCTTCATCGGATCCTCCGTCGAGAGGATCGCGGAAGTGCGGCGGCTGTGCGAGCGAGCGCGCGTGTCTCCGCTCATCGAGGTCGACGGCGGTATCGACGAACGTAGTGCGCCGCTGGTCGTAGCTGCGGGCGCCCGCTCTCTCGTCGCGGGCAACGCGGTCTTCGGCAGCGCCGACCCTTCGGCTGCTCTACGCCGCATCCGGGAGGTCGCCGCGGCCGCCCTCTGATGACGGGCGACCTCCGTGATGCCTCAGAATAAAAGGTACTCGAGCGACTGATTCGTTGCCTCACAATAAAGGTACTCGACGTCGGACGCCTTCACCTCCTCTTTCCATCTCGGGTTCTTGCGGGCGTTGAGCTTGTAG